>JAWOJF010000311.1:0-2900 GCA_046481785.1 Ignavibacteriaceae bacterium
ATCAATTCCTTTAAATACTATCTCTTCTAGCATAACATCACCGATAGATATTTTAGGGTCGCTTACACTAAGCAGCTCAACATCAAAAATTAAAGTTGCATTAGGAGAAATTGCATCTCCGGCGCCTTTTTCCCCGTATGCAAGTCCGGAGGGGATAATCAGTTCATATTGGTCTCCCACATTCATAAGGGCAATACCTTCGTCCCAGCCTTTAATTACTTGTCCGGCACCAAGAACAAATTCAAGAGGCATATTCCGTTCGCGCGAGGAATCAAACACCTTTCCATCCATTAGTCTGCCTGTATAGTGGACTTCCACTGCCTTATTTGGTTCTGCTTTAATTCCGCTTCCTTCTTTCAGGATGATATATTTTAAACCGCTTCCAGTTACTAAGGTATCACTTTGTGCCTTTAAGGAAACTACACTAAGAATTACAATCAGTAAGAAAAAGATATTCTTCATTATTTGTCCCAATTAATTTAGTAAGGTTGTTAATGCATCTTCAGTAATCAGAAAGTGGCTGTTGTGCCATTTTAAACTACCGTTTAAATCAAGCCAGATTACCTGGGGAGATTCATGTTCAACACTGAATTCCTCTGCAATTGAATTGCTTAACTTTCTTGAATCAATAACATTTATTTTAGCACATATAATTTTTTCGTTTTCATTTAATTTCCCGAACCATCTTTCAAACATATACCGGCTTAACTGGCTGCCTGCACAACGGGGGCTGTACTTAAACAGTACAACCTGCCGGAAACCGGTTGAGTCTTTCTTAATCATTTCCCATTCATTCTGATCTTTAATTGTCATCATCTTTTTCATTTTTATATTATCCGCTTCTTTCATAGTTTTGAATAACTTAAGCTTAAAAGTTAATATTTTATTATATCTAATTTCAATTCAAAAAGATGGATTTAAGCCCATTAATTCAAAAAATTGTATTATTTTTTGCCTTTTCAATAATCCCGGGGTTTTTATGAAATTTCATTACCTGATACTATTATTCTTAATATTTGTTCCTCTTATTGTAACTGCCGGACAGGAAATAAACTTTAACGATTATTTCACTGATAAGACACTCCGGATCGACTATTTCCATATAGGAGATGCCAATTCAGAAATAATAACTATTGATAAGGTGTACTCATATGGTACCTGGGCGGGCAGCTTAAAAAATCTGGCAGATAATTTCAATAATGGCAGGTACTACCTTAAAATTTATGATACGGAATCCGGTAAACTTATTTATTCCAAAGGATTTGATACTTATTTCGGGGAATATAAAACCAGTGAGTGGGGATTGAACGGTATAAAAAAAGCATATCATGAATCAGCCATAATCCCTCAGCCCAAAAAGAAAATCCGCTTTGCACTGGAGCAGAGGAATAAAGAAAATAAACTAGTAGAATTTTATTCAACTGAAATTGACCCTGATGATATAATGGTTGTAAGAGATAATATAGTTGATTCTTCTGTGAAGGTATTTAAAAGCCTTGATAACGGCAATCCTCATACAAAGGTTGATGTAGCAATTCTCGCAGAGGGATATACTGCTGAAGAGGAAGATAAGTTCAAAGCTGACCTTGAGAGATTTACAGGCCTGTTCTTCAAACTTGATCCTTATAAATCAATGAAAGACAGATTTAATGTTTACGGTATATTTAAACCCTCCGCAGAAACCGGTACGGATGAACCTGATGCAGAGATTTTTAAAAACACAGCTTTGAATACAACCTTTTATTCTCTGGGTTCTGAAAGATACCTGTTAACCGAAGATAATAAAGCTATGAGGGATATGGCTGCACACGTTCCTTACGATGCGTTGTATATTATGGTAAATCATAAACGGTATGGCGGCGGCGGTATATATAATCTCTTCTGTACTTTTACTGCCGATAATCAATGGCATGAGTATTTATTCCTGCATGAGTTCGGCCATTCATTTGCAGGGCTTGCAGATGAATATTACACTTCAGATGTAGCCTATAATGATTTTTATCCCAAAGGAGTAGAACCGGTTGAACCTAATATAACTGCTTTACTTAATCCGGGTGATTTAAAATGGAAAGAACTCGCTTCTCCCGGAATAGAATTACCTACACCCTGGGAAAAGGCTGATTATGATGCCCTGGATTTAATCTGGCAGGCAAAGAGGAGGCAGATGAATATAGATATTGCGAAGCTTAAAAGAGAAGAAGCTCCGGTTGAAAAAATAAGGGAGGCTGAGGAGGAATATGACAAGGCTGACCGGGAGCATAACAAAGTAATTAATGACTATATTGGAAAAAGTAAGTTTGTAAATAAAGTTGGTGCTTTTGAAGGTGCCGGGTATTCAGCACAGGGCCTGTACCGGCCAATGCTTGACTGCATAATGTTCTCTAAGGGTACAAAGCCCTTCTGTAAAGTCTGTGAACAAAGAATTAAAGAAGTAATAATGCATTATTCAGAATAAATTTTCTCGGTGGAACTCTGTGTTAATCTCTGTGTCTCTCTGTGTAAACTTTTTCGCTGATATACAGAGTACCACAGAGAAGGCACAGAGAGCCACGGAGATAATAGTTCCAATCGGTCTTTCGTCAAACATCTTTGAATATTCATTCATGTTTTTTAATTAGCCTGAATTGTTAATTTGTTTTAAGAATAATAATTACAGGAAATCCGGCAAAATCCCCATCTTTCTTTTGCTACCGCTTAGCGAATTTTTTTAATGACCTTCTGTTAACCGTAGCTTTTGTTTACGTAGTTTATTATGTTAACCTCATCGATCATTCCATTTAACTAACTCGAATCACATAACAAAATATTTTTGTTAAGAGAGAATATTGTTTTGGGCGTATTCTCTTTGTAATAAACTTAATGAGGGAAGTTTATGAAAAGTATAGCTATACTCTTTTTTG
>JAWOJF010000371.1:0-3658 GCA_046481785.1 Ignavibacteriaceae bacterium
ATTAGTAGAAAACCTGTATAAGGAAAAGTGATTTTAGCTCCAGAGGAGCGTAACATTAGCGTATAACAACACAACTAATCATTTCGAGTCTGATTTTTATTTTGTGCCGCTCCTCTGGAGCTATGGTTTTTCTTCGCTTCTATAATTTTCTACTAATGTTTCTGCTCCTAACGGAGCGAGGAATAGTCGTATACCATCCGCTCCTTTGGAGCGGGGAAAATTGCAAGGTTAATTAAATCTGATTTTGCTTTCTGCTCCTATGGAGCAAGGAGCATACCATCCACGCCTATGGAGCGGGGAAAATTGCAAGGTTAATTAAATCTGATTTTACTTTCGCTCCGTTAGGAGCTGAAACATTAGTAGAAAACCTGTATAAGGAAAAGTGATTTTAGCTCCAGAGGAGCGTAACATTAGCGTATAACAATACAACTAATTTCGAGTATCTAAATTCATCGGAATATATAAAACACAGTTAATAAAAAACCCCCGGCTCAGTTAAGAACCGGGGGGATTGTTATTTTTTATCCGGCCGCCATACTCAGCCGGGGCTAAATATTATTTTGCAAATGTCATCTTTTTGGTAATGTTTACTGAGTTGCCCTGCAGTTTGTAGAAGTAAACACCGCTGGAGAGCATGCCGGCATCAAAGTTTACAGAATGTTTACCAACCTCTAATTCTCCATTGATAAGCTCGGCAACCTGCTGCCCAAGCATATCATAAATCCTCAATGAGATCATCTCTTTGTTGGCTACTGAGAATTCAATAGTAGTAGATGGATTAAACGGATTAGGGTAATTCTGTCCCAGTGCAAACTCTGTTGGGATTTGACTTTCACTTCCTGCAGATGTAGTCTTACTAGGCAGGAATACAATATTTTTAATTTCAAAATTAAAGTTGTTAAGTCCCGGATTGTTTGCAGTATTAAGAATAAATCCTACTCCTCTCATCTGGCTTGCATCAAACTGAACTTCACTGCCGTATAGCTGACGGAAATCAGATAAGTTGAGAACATACTCCTGGCTTTGAGCAGACAGTGTAATATTTTTAGCAAAGTAATTGAAACCGGATACATTAGCCATATCAAAGAATACGGTTAAAACACCTGTACCGCCGGCTTCAAATTTTACCTGTCCGTGATCTTTAAGATCATACGAACTGCCGTTAGTGGTAAGCGCACGTACAACTGTCATCCAGTCACCTAACCTGCCTGAAGCATATACACCGCCGGAAAGCAGTACTGAACCTTCGGGATATGCTGCAATATTCTGCTGCTGATACCCGTTTGTTTTAAATTCAGTAACAGAGCTGTTTGTTCCTGCTATATGAGTATATGCGCCGCCGCTTACAAATACTTCGTCTTCAAAACCTGACTGCTGGCTTAAATGAACCTGTGCATCTGCAACAATTCCAATTGCCAGTGATACTTCAGATTCACCTGCTTTTACTATATGGCTGGATGCACTGCCAATTAATTCATCCCCCTGAGAAAACCTCAGGTAAGAAGTTAAATTAACCTGCCTGGCTGATCCGCTGTTATTAACAAATGTTAAGTGTACTTTACCATCATGCGTATATCTTGTACTTTTAATAAATACATCCGGAACATTCTGACTGTTATTCATATAACTAACAGTACCGCGTGTTTCCAGGTTAGCAATAATATTTTTAACTAATTCCACTGATGCTTCATAAGTACTTGACCATGCCTGGAAATTATAAACACTTGACGCTCCGGCCGGTGCTTTATATTCTTCCCAGGTCCATTTGTTCTCAACTAAATAACCTGAAGGAGTTTCATAAACACTGAATGAGATTGCATAGTCAGTAATTCTGCCGGATGATTTTCTTAGTTTAGCAGCATAGAACTTATAGCCGTTAACATCAACAAGCTTTATTTCTTCAATTGCTGAACCGGCAAGCCTGTCGCATACTGCTTTTGTATGATCATAAATATTAGGAGCAGTAGTAATAGTTGAAAATATTCCGGCTATTCTCCTGTTCCCTTCACCGGTTGCCATTTTATAATCTACAGCATAGCTGGCAACTGCGTTTGAAATTCCAAGAATATCAAACGGGGTGGTTTCAACAGGGGATGAATTATAAGGGCCTACAGCAGGTGTTAGTTCCTGCAGATCAAATTGTGAAGATATACTTGCTGCACCGGATTTTAATAATACACGAGTAGTTAAGCCGTGGCGTATCTTCCATTCACGTCTTAGTAATAACTCTGCCATATCACCACGGGATTCAACACCGCTGCCGCCGCCGCTGCTTGTAGTATCGCAGAAATTCCTGTCTTCAGCACATTCGGTATACCAGTTATCATCTGCATCCTTACCTGATAGACATGCAGTATTAAGATATTCTGATTCATACTCTGTAACCTTAACCTTAACAGTTACTGAACCATCTTCACCTGCTTTCAGAGTACCTAAATTAAATACAACAATATTGCTGCCTGATGAGGTTTCGGAACCGCCATCTGAAGCTGCAATAAATTTTACACCCTGCGGAAGTGTATCTTTAATAACTGCATTTAATAAATCCCCGTCACCATTATTTTTATATATAATTGTATAAGTAGTAGTTTTATCAACATCCGGCATTGTTAATCTGCCGTCGCTTTTTGTAAGAGATAACTCGGGGTTGCCTGGATCAACTATTTTACAGAAGCCGGCGTCTATTGAAAGATTATTCTCACCCTCAGCCAGAGTAAAACAATCTACCCTGCCATGTATATTATCAGGATCAGAATCTTTATTATCATCGCCACCCGCATCCTTTGCAGTAAACTGATAACCTGAAGGTAATACAAACTGAACACAATATACACCCGCAGCCAGTTTATCAAACAAATAAAATCCTGAACTGTTTGTTATGGCAGTTTTAAGAACATTAAAATCACAATCAGTTAATTTAACGGTTACATTTGCAAGGCCCGGTTCTCCATCATCCTGCACGCCATTACAATTAATATCTTTCCATGCAAAATTGCCTATTGAGCCGTAATTATTTGAAGGCGGATCTCCGGCATAAACACCGAGATCCCAGCTCAGATCATTTTCACCGGCAATTAGGGATGTACAAGCAGTTCTGCCTACTGAATCATTAATTGCAGAAACATCAGAATCTTTTTCATTATCACTTCCGGCATCTTTTGTAGTAAAGGTATAAATAGAATTATCATCAATAAGATAAAACTTTACGTAGTAGTCTCCCGGTTCAAGATCAGTAAAACTATATTCGCCATTTGCATTCGTAGATGTCCATGCTTTCCAGTTATCATTGCAGTCATATAGTTCAACAGTTACCCATTCTAAACCTTGTTCGCCTATATCCTGTATACCATTTTTATTTATATCAATCCAGACTTTATCACCAATTGAAGCTTTTCCGGATGAAGGGGGAACACAATTTACTTTTCCGTTTTGATAAGTTACAGGCAGAGGACTGGCCAATGCGTTTGCAATTTCACAACTCTGTATTATAAATTCTAAATTGCTGTTTCCTGAAATATGAGAAAAATTTAAATCAAGAAGTTTACCATTTCCGGTATTCAAAGCAGTTAAGTTAGCCCAGGCTATAAGTACATTTCCGTTAACAGCATTAATTGAAAAACTGCCTCCCAGAGGATTTGGTGTTCCCTGGAAAGTTAAT
>JAWOJF010000379.1:0-5518 GCA_046481785.1 Ignavibacteriaceae bacterium
AGTGAACTAAAATTAACTCCGCCCATATCTCCTTCCGAAACGGATGCCAGACCGCCGATATTAACCCCTTGTAAACTGCCGTCGGCTACAAGTGCCATTCCTCCAAAATTAAACCCGGTTATATTACCATCCGCTACAGAGGTGAGTCCGCCTATATTAAACCCTGTTATATCTTCATCTGAAACATTGGCGAGAATAGCAAAGTTTATCCCGGTCATGCTGCTACCGGCAATGTTCGCTGCAATTCCGACTGAGATTCCGTTAAGGACATCAGCAGAGGGGGAAACGCCGAAAGATAATCCATTTACAACTGAGCCGGGGTTATTCCCGGGTCTCCACAATGTAAAGTTAAGTCCATTAACTTCCTCAATACCGCAGTCGGAAAAATTAAACCTCAAACCATTCACGTGACGAGAATTTCCAAAACTTATCCCGGAATTATCAGAACCGATGTTTAAAGCCTGGTGAGTACATCCATCATAAAACGAATTATCCTCATCCGGATTATTTTGGGCATTTGCCGGTATTATGGCAACAAGATATAAAACCATAGTAAGAATTACATTTTTCATTTTGTGCTCCTTCTATGTTGTTCCTTTAAAATGTTCCAGATTATTTTTTATCTGACTGAGATGTTTATATGTGTGATTCACAATTGAGTTTACAAAATAGTCCAATGTCATTTCTCCCTTTGTAGAATGAATACCTGCCTTCTTAAAATATTCAGGCGGAATTCTGGAAAGGAGATTATAATTGGATTCCCTTATCAGTTTAATAATTTCAATGGACTCCTTAAGATCAACTTTGGAATATTCCAGTATTACTGACCATTCCATCTGGTCATGATAGATCATCCGGGGATCTTTATTAGCAAGTATTGTTCTTATCCTTACATGACTCTGAACTTCAACATCAGCCAGATGTGTTATTATTTCATGGATTGACCACTTATCCTCTGCCGGTTTAAAATTTATCTTGTCTTCACCAAGCGTTAATAAAAGTGCAAATACAGGGCTAAAGTTGTCTTTATATTCAGCCAAATTCATTAAATATTTAATCCTTCTGAAGTTTAGGTGTTGTATGCGACCAGTGAGAACTGATCAGTTTCCAGTCACCATCAATTAATACATATACTTCCGTTGTATTCCAGTAATCATGACTGCCGTCATTCCCTGTTCCTTCATAATTAAAAGTAAGAACGCCAGTATTGCCGTGCATCTGCACCTGCGGATTAAGAAGTTTATAGCCAGGGAAACTAAATGTTCCATTAATTGAGCTCATCCAGTCAGAGAATTCTTTTTTGCCTGTAAACCTTTTTTCATGGCCGGGATCAAAATAGGTTATTTCTTCAGCGGCAATCTCTACAAAGCCGAATGTATCGCCTGTTTTCCAGCGGTCAAGTGCGTATTTCTCTTTAGCAATAATTAACTCATGCGGTGACATTTTTATAGAATCCCTTGCGGAATATTTAGACAAATTGTTTGCGTCAATTGTTACATTCACAAAAAAGGATAATAATGCAATAAGAGTACACCTTGTTAATATCATAGATCTGCCTGTTAGTTAAAAGAAATTTTAAAATATCTTGTGTGTGAATGGACTCCCTGAGAGAACAGAGGATGGAATTGAAAATAGTTTAAAATCTACAAAAGACAAAACCGGTCAAAATATTTTTCAAACTATAGAGTCCTGTATAAAACACCATCCTAAATACATATCTCACAATTATTATTTTTTCGGTTTTGTTTGTGACCAGTTGGAACTAATAAGTTTCCATTCACCCTCTATTAATGCATATACTTCTGTTGTATTCCAGTACTCTTTGCTGCCATCCTCCATGAAGCCGATAAAATTAAATGTAAGTACACCCATATTACCATGGAGCTGAACCAGCGGATCAATTAGTTCATAATCCGGAAAACTGAATGTACCGTTAAATGAGGCAAACCAATCATGATATTCCTTTTTGCCTGTACATCTTTTTTCAAGACCGGGATCAAAATAGGTTATTTCTTCGGCTGCATTTTCTACAAAGCCGAACGTATCCCCGGTTTTCCAGCGGTCAAGCGCTGCTTTTTCTTTGGCCAAAATTATTTCCTGTGGTGACATTTGTGTTGAATCTCCTTTTGAATAGTTTAACAAATGATTTGCTGAAATTGAGATAGAAATAAATCCTGATAAGAATATTATAAGGACACATCTTAATAACATAACTTTCCCCGTTTAGTTAATAAAAATTAAATATGTGTGTGTGAATGAACTCCCTTAAGAGAACAGAGGGGCAGCCATAATATAATTTAAAACCAATAAAGGCAAAGCCATCCTAATATATTTCAAAAATTATTTCTGATTACTAATACTATAATATCCATACAACAACCCCAGCCAATAGCAATGCCAGTGCACCTATTGCAGCAACACCTGCTTTTGCAATACCTGTAAATCCCCAGCCCGCATCAAAATTCATCGGTATATATTTTATTTCGGATGTATCAATAATCCCGGTGTTAATAAACTTTGTTATAAGTGCGTCAGTAGTTTGTTTCTGCAGATACCTGATATCATTTACGTGACCTGCTTCTGATAGAACAATTTGTTTAGCATTCTTCATATAAGGAAGAAGCGCTCTTGCATTTTCCAGGGGGCTGGCAAAATCTACGCTTCCGCTTAAGAAGAGAGTTTCATTATCAGAATTTGCAGGTACCTGGAGGCTGTCAGGTATCATTTCTATTTCCAAATTGGCATATTTTAAAGATTGCCAGGCGAACTCATTTAACGGGGCTCCAAGTATTTTATCTGTATTGGGTTTAGCATATAAATCTTCATCCCAATACTTAGTGTCGGAACTTAATGCTATGGCAGCAAATTCTCCCCACACAAACATATCCGGAAGTATATAATCAAAAGCCATAGACATTAAAGCTAAACCGCTGTAATCCCCATTTTCTGCTGCAACATAGGCGTCAAATACAAGCGCTGCATTCTTTCGTTCAAAAAGCATACAGAATGTAAGCATTTTAACCTTTCCCGGATCAATAGAAAAAAGTAACCATTTTCGCGGCATATTATCCAAAACCTTTTTCATTGTTGCAGCAAGATCAGGGGATTTTTTAACCATAACAGAGTCATTTGCCCACAAGCGGGAATAATATTTTAACTGTTCGTCAGTTCTCCGCGGATCCCAAATAAATCCACCCGGCCGGTTTGATGCCATCATTACAGAGCGATTAATAATATCTGGATGGATAATACTATAAAGATAAGCAAGCCGGGTACCATAACTTCCGCTGATCAGGCTGATTTTTTCATAATTAAAAATCTTACGTACAGCTTCTAAGTCCCCGATAGTTTCAGTCATTGTGTATCCGTTCAAATCAATGCCATCGGAATCGAAACGTTCAGCACATGCTGTCCATGCGCCGCCAATTCTTTTTAATGATTCTTCACTTAAAAAATCATCAACGTTATCAGATAGTACATCTTTAATTTCAGGACAATCAAGAATGGAAGATCCATCAACTCCCCGGTATCCTGCCATTATAAAATCATGATCATATAAAAGTGAATCAATGGCTGCCCAGCAGCCCATATTGGTTTGGCCGGGGCCGCCGGACAATTGGAAAATTGGCTCTTTAGGATTATTTGAGCGGGCATGAATGCGAATAACGGGAAGATGAATAAATCTGGAATTTATTTTGCGCCTGTTCTCAGGAACTGTTATTGTTCCATAGTCGGCAGTATATTCCTTTTCACCATGCCTGAATATGCCTGTTTTGCTGACAAAACTCCCATCTTTTGCAGTATTGGAAGCTTCCGGATATTCAATCATATTGCTGCCGCCGCAGCCATAAAGTAGTATCGTTACTGTAAAAAGAATTATTATTCTTTTCATACATAGTTCCCCGTAATGATTTAGAATTTAATAGTCAGTCTATTGAAGTAACTTTAGAATTTTTCATAAATAATAAATTCTTCCAGTTCTTTCTTTTTAGGGCTTTTCGGCCACTCAACAGGAGTGCCGAGAGGAGTAATGCATACTCTGGTGTAATTATCCGGTATGCCAAGGGCCGTCTTAGTAACATTATCGGGAATAGCATCTGTAATAAATACTGTTCCGTAACCTAAAGACCTGGCGGCAAGCATTAGATATCCGGCGGCAAGCGGTCCATCCCAGTGGTTATAAGTTGGATACATTGAATTGTTATCTGTTAAAATAACTATGTAAACAGGTGCCGAGAAATAGTTAGTCAATGATTCTGTTGCTCTGTTAATGAAACTCTCCCGGTCTTCAGATTTGTCAGGGTTGTTATCATAATTCTCAATAAATCCTGCTAAACAGAGATTCTTCATTTCGGCAATTTTATTTTGATCCTGTATAACTAAAAACTTCCAGGGCTGCTGATTACCAGATGTGGGCGCCATACGTGCTGCATCAATTATCTTTACGAGATCTTCCTGTGGGACAGGGTCAGGTTTATATTTTCTTACGGAACGTCTTTCCTGGAAAACATCCCAGATACTTAAATCACTCTTAATTATTTCCTTTGTAAGTGTATCAGGTGTACCGGTATTCATCTGAGGAAAAATGAATTCTGTAGAAATGGTGAAGAGGAAAAGGAACAATGTTTTCATTTTATATCTCCTTTATATTCGAATTCTATTAATTGTAATCCGCCAAAAGCTTCTGTATTAATATGTTTATTTATTTTAAAATTACATGAAAGATATGTTTTTTGTGCAGGCATGAAAAAGGGAAGATCTGCCGTTGTAACTTTTATTACGCGTGTTGATGCTGACTGAAATATTTCAATTACTTTCTCAATTTGCTTTTTGCCATATCCCTTGCCTCTAAAAGCAGGGAGTATACAATTTTGCCCGATAATTCCTTCTTCAGGAATATTTCGCGGATCCCATGAAACAAATCCTATTGGTTCATTATTTAAAACACTAACAAGTACACATTTACCTATTGTGTCAGGATAATTAAAAGTATTATCATCCTCAGTTTTCCAGCTCTGTTTATATTCTTCTGTATGATCAGGAAAAGCCTTCAATAACTCAGAATAACTTTCACAAAGCAGATGGTACAGAGTTCCCCGTTCAAATTCTGCCAGTTTTTTAAATTCAATCATTTATTAAACAACCGTATAATTATAAATCCTTTAGCTTAGGAAGCTTTTATAATCAAAGAAGTTATACTCAGCCGGAAATCTGGTGAGATTTTATTCCAGATTAATTTTAAATAGTTAGGCGCTAAATATGTTGTGTGTGAATGAACTCCCTGAAGAGAGCCGAGGGGTTGATTATAATATACTTTAAAAACTATAAAAGGCAAAACCGTTCAAGTATTTATTTTTGCCTCTCCCAATTCCTCCCAGGGAGAGGGAGCCGCAGTTTCCTTACAGGAAGGGGCAAGGGGATGAACTTTATTCATACTTCAAACTATCAACCGGGTTTGCTGTTGCTGCCCTGATGCCAATAAGAGCTACAGTAAGCAACGTTATTATAAGGATAACTG
>JAWOJF010000057.1:0-3267 GCA_046481785.1 Ignavibacteriaceae bacterium
TCAATTGTTGTTTCACATGCTAACGATAGTTTTTTCTGGGTGGTTACACAGATGTCTTTAATGGATGTAAAAACAGGATACCGTTTATACAGTACCGGCACACTGGTATTGGGAGTTTCAGCGGCACTTCTTATTTTCACACTTTATCTTATAATAATTTAATAAATTGATTATGAAACTGTACAAAACCAGAGATGGTATTATAATTGAGAATGGCAATTCATTTTACTTACAGGAAATAAACTGGGATGAGTTTATTAATGATGATAATCTTTTTACTAAGTTAAATGAAATAGTATATTCCACTAAGCCGGTTGAAAATGGAAAGCAAATGATCAGCTCCGGTTTAGAAGCGCCGATAGAGAGCCAGGAAATATGGGCAAGCGGTGTTACATATATGCGCAGTAAAGTCGGCAGGCAGGAAGAATCTAAGAATGCAGGGGGCGCCATATATTATCAGAATGTTTATGAAGCCGAACGCCCGGAATTGTTTTTTAAAGCCGGCAAAAACAGAACAGTAGGACACAGAAGTAATGTTAGAATTCGTAAAGACTCAGCATGGAATGTACCAGAGCCGGAGCTTACTCTTATGATAACATCAAATGGTAAAATTATTGGGTATACAATTGGAAATGATATGAGCTCGAGAAGTATAGAAGGGGAGAATCCTCTTTACCTTCCACAGGCAAAAACTTATGATGGATGTGCTGCACTTGGACCTTGTCTACTTATTACCGGCGAACCGCTGCCGCCTGATACTGCAATTTCTCTCCTTGTTAAAAGAGCTAACGCTTCAGTATTTGAAGGAAGTGTTCAGATAAACCAGATAAAACGGAGATTTGAAGAACTTGTATCTTTTTTATACCGTGAATGTTCTTTTCCGCACGGCAGTTTGTTAATGACAGGGACAGGAATTGTTCCCTCCAGTCATTTTACACTGCAATGCGGCGACGAAATATCTATTACAATTAATCCAATTGGTACTTTAACAAATATGGTTGAATAATATGGAACTTACAGGGTTAAACTTTATTGGCAGAGAGCGTTCAGGTAAAGGAGATAATACATTTTCTGCTGTTAATCCGGCTGAAAATAAAAATTTATCTCCTCTGTTTTACGAGGCTTCAGCAGATGAAATAAATGATGCAGTGCTTAAAGCAGAAAAGGCATTCAGCATTTACAGAACTAAAGGCGGCAAGCAGCGCGCATTGTTCCTTGAAAAAATAGCTGAACAGATAACCGCTCTTGGCGATGATCTTATAAAAAGATGCTCTGAAGAAACAGGTCTTACTGAGGCAAGACTTACCGGTGAAAGAACCCGGACTGTTAACCAGTTAAAACTTTTTGCTGCACTTCTTAAAGAAGGTTCATGGGTAGACGCACGAATTGAAACAGCTATGTTTGAGAGGCAGCCGGTTCCCAAACCTGATATCAGGAGTATGTACAAACCATTAGGCCCTGTTGGTATATTTGGTGCAAGTAATTTCCCTCTTGCATTTTCTGTTGCCGGAGGAGATACTGCCTCGGCCCTGGCTGCCGGCTGCACTGTTGTTTTTAAAGCGCACCCTGCTCATCCGGGTACCTGTGAAATGATTGCCGGAGCTATAATAAAAGCTGTTGAAGAGACTGGTATGCCTGATGGTACTTTCTCAATGGTTAATGGCGTCTCAAATGATGTAGGTATGGCAATAGTAAAACATCCGTTAATTAAAGCAATAGGCTTTACCGGATCATTTAAAGGCGGCAAAGCTATTTATGATACTGCAGTAAAAAGGCCGGAACCAATACCTGTCTATGCCGAAATGGGGAGCACTAACCCTGTTTTTATTCTTCCCGGCGCTCTTAAGGAAGGAAAATCGCATATTGCCAAAGACCTTACTGCTTCAGTTACTCTTGGAACAGGACAGTTCTGTACTAATCCCGGACTTGTATTTTATGAAGAAACACCAGACTCTGCAGAGTTTCAAAAACTTACTGCGGAAAATTTTCATAGTGTATCTGCCGGCATAATGCTTACTGAAGGTATTCAGAAGGCATACCAGAAAGGAATTGAAAAAGCTGTTTTTAAGAAAAAGATTAAAATAATTGCTGAAGGATCAGACGGGGGAGATGGTATTACAGGGAAAGCTTATCTTTTACAGGCTACTGCTTCCGATTTCTTACAAGATGCAGGACTGCAGGAGGAGATATTTGGCCCCACTACTTTAACTGTTACCGCTAAAAGTAAATCTGATCTTATAAAAGCTGCTGAAAATTTAAAAGGACATCTTACAGCTACACTGCATGCTACTGAAGAAGATTTAAAAGAGTATGCCGAACTTGTTTCAATTCTTGAAAGAAAAGTCGGGCGGCTTATTGTTAATGGATATCCAACCGGTGTAGAAGTTTGTCATTCAATGGTGCACGGGGGACCTTTCCCTGCTACAACTGATATAAGGACAACATCTGTCGGTACAATGGCAATTTACCGTTTTGTGCGCCCGGTATCCTATCAAAATTTTCCTAACGAAATGCTGCCCGATGAATTGAAAAATAAAAATCCGTTAAATATATGGCGTATGTTAAACGGAGTAAGAACGAGATAATACTCTTGTAAAACCTTTTTAAGCGGGGTGGATGCAGAAGGAGTAAGCCTCTATTTTATTACAGTAACCACAGGCGGTACTGCAAAATACTGCCATGCAATGTCAGCTTTATCTTTATCAAATTTTCCGTTATATACAAGCAGTCTGTATTTTAATAAATATTTTTTGCCCGGTTCAAGATTCCAGTCTTTATTTTTTGTCGGAGAGAAATTAGCAAACATATCTCCCCGGTCATACATATCCTCAGGCCAAATACGGAGAGGTTCCGGATGATTATAATTATCAGGGTAAGACATCATAACAACTCCTGCATAATCAACATCAATTTCTCCCTGAACCATAAACCACCGGGCAAGTGAACCATCGGCATCTTTTCTTGTTTTTCCATCAGAGGTTATCACTTCGCTGTTATACCTATCCCACTTCTCAGTTGTACGCCATCCGATGCCCCCGTAACGGTACTCAAGCAAAACTACAGGACTTTCACCGGCGCAGCTTAATTCCGATTCAATATCAACTATAAAATAATCCTGATTATTTACCGGATAGACTTTTACTTTGAAACTTTCGTTTAAAGCAATTTTTTCACTTCCATCTTTTTTAAATACAACATGTTCCTGTAGAGCATTAAAACCGGAGAATAGCGGACCTTCAATAACAGATTCAAAGCTGGTAAAACGTA
>JAWOJF010000398.1:0-5134 GCA_046481785.1 Ignavibacteriaceae bacterium
TACTGCCGAAGGATCAATCTTTAAAATTTTACTTAACCAGTAAAAACCTTCCTGTCCGCTTGTAATATCATGTGTAAAGTTCATATCCAGGAAGATTACATCATAACTTTCATTTTTTAGAAGCGTGGGTATTGATTCGGGATTTTTTTCCGTGTGCACAAGCGAGGCATACTGCTTAAGCAGAAGTTTTGCCGCCAGAAGAACATCTTCGTTATCATCTACAATTAATACTTTAACAGACATCAGGTATATTTTCTCCTTTAGGAAATAATACAGAACCAGTAGATTATATATGCATTTAAAAATTATTGTTAGAACAATACAGGAGATACAAAATTCATTCCTTATAAAACCGGTAATTAAAATAGGAAAAAAATATTTAAACCGTTCGTTTTCGAACAGTCTTGTACGAATATCGTACGGGTAAAAAACCTGCACTTAGTTGTTAAATAACAAGTTAACCGTAAAATGAGGAATAAAACCGTCAATCAATCTCTGTTGCCGGTCATTTTTGGAATAATACTAAGCTATATCAGGCACGAAAGTTGAAATTTTTAGATAATAAAACTCATTCATAAATATTCATGGTAGTTTTAAATGGACAGAAAAATTGAAAAAAAGAAATGGCCGCCAAAAAAAATAGCTATGTTTGGCGGATCAGGTCTTTTTGTTTTCTTAGTTGCATATATGTTTATCTTCGGGGATCAAAGCTCAAAGCTCAATGTTGAAACAGAAAGAATAACTATTTCTACAGTTAGGCAGGGCCCTTTCCAGGAATTTATTCCCATTACCGGTACTGTAAGGCCGATTGAAACATTTTTTCTGGATGTTGCCGACGGCGGAAGAGTAGTTAAAAAATTTGTTGATGACGGGGCTTTTGTTAATGTAGGCGATCCGATTATAAAGCTTGATAATGTTCAAACTACATTAAGCGTAATGTATAATGAAGCTCAGCTTTTTCAGCAGATTAATAGTCTGAGAGGTACACGGCTTTCAATGGAACAAAGCAAACTCAATCTGCAGGGGCAACTGCTTGAGGCCGAGTATGATCTGCTTGATAAAAAAAGAGAATATGATATTAATAAGCAGTTATTTGAAAAGAACCTGGTGCCGGAAACTTTGTTCAAGAGAAGTAAAGAACAATATGACCTGGCACTTCATAAAAAACAGCTTACACTTGATTCTTATCAACAGGATTCATTGTTCAGAGTTCAGCAGATCCAGCAGCTTGAGGCTTCTGTTGAACAAATGCAGAATAACCTTAACCTTACAAAACTGCAGCTTGAAAATTTAACCGTAAAGGCTCCTATAAAAGGTCAGATCTCTGCGCTTGATGTTGAGATTGGTGAATCTATTGCACCGGGTGAAAATTTAGGGCAGATAGATGTAATAGATTCATTTAAAGTACGTGCATCTATTGATGAACATTATATTGCAAGGGTTGCACCCGGACAAATGGGTGAATTTGATTTTGCAGGCGGAACATTCAAACTTATAATCAAATCGGTTTATCCTCAGGTTAATAACGGCAGGTTTGAGGTTGATATGCATTTTGTCGGTACCCCCCCAACCGGTATTAGAAGAGGTCAAACTGTACATATTAAACTGGAACTTGGTGAGTTAACAGAAGCATTATTGGTTGACCGCGGCGGTTTTTATCAGACAACAGGCGGGCAATGGGCATTTGTTGTTGATCCTTCAGGATCATTTGCCACAAAAAGAAAGATACGTTTAGGGCAGCAGAATCCGCAGGTGTTTGAAGTACTCGAAGGACTTGAGCCGGGCGAAAAAGTTATCACTTCTTCATATGATAACTTCGGAGATGTGGAAAAGCTGGTACTGAAATAGGGATAGGGAAATAAAAATAAATTGATTATTAAATAATAATAAAATACATCGGAGTAACTATATGATAAGAACAGTTAACCTCAATAAAGTGTACACAACTGAAGAAGTTGAAACCACCGCACTTAACAATGTGAATATAAATATTGAGAAGGGTGAATTTGTTTCAATTATGGGGCCTTCCGGATGCGGGAAATCTACATTGCTTAATATTCTCGGCCTGCTTGATAATCCCTCAAACGGTGAATATCATTTTGTGGGGCATGAAGTTGCAAAATATTCTGAAAGGCAGAGAGCCCAGTTAAGAAAAGAAAATATTGGCTTTGTATTCCAGAGTTTTAACCTGATAGATGAGTTGACTGTTTATGAAAATGTGGAACTCCCTCTTTTATATCTCGGCTATTCTTCCGATGAAAGAAAAACAAGAGTGCATGAAGTTTTAGACCGGATGGAGATCAGGCACAGGGAAACTCACTTCCCGCAGCAATTATCAGGCGGCCAGCAGCAGCGTGTTGCAGTTGCCAGGGCTATTGTCGGCAATCCTAAAATAATACTTGCCGATGAGCCTACAGGAAATCTTGATTCTTCTCATGGTGATGAAGTAATGAATATGCTTACATCATTAAATGAGCAGGGCACAACAATAGTAATGGTTACTCACTCACCAACTTATGCTGAATACGGCAACAGGGTAATTCATTTGTTTGACGGTCATGTAGTGACGGAAAACTATAAAGAGAATTTTCACGTATAATTATATATAAATTGTATTAAGCTGCTGTTTCAGGATTACATCGGGTAATCCTGCAGATTGTTTAAAGTACGGGTAATACTTAGCTTTTTAACGGGAGTTCTAATGTTTAAAAATTACATTAAAATATTTTTACGCAACACCTGGAAGCATGCAGGGCATTCGATAAGCAATATATCGGGGCTTGCGGTGGGAATGGTTTCGTGTATACTTGTCCTGCTGTTTGTGAATTATGAGTTTAACTGGAATACCTACAATAAAAATTATGAACGTATTGGCAGAATCCAGCAGAAGGTGATTTTTAAAAACAATGTTGAAATATACGGGCAAACCGGCTTTCCTCTGGCAGGTGAATTAAAAAACCAAATTCCCGAAATAGAAGAAGCTACTGTAATTAAAGATATATGGGACGAATACCTTTCCTCTTCAGATGATAAACAGTATCTTGAAAAAAAGGGGTTCTACGCCTACAATGAAATATTTAAAATTCTCACATTTAATTTTATAGCCGGGAACCCGGAGACTGCTTTATCCGGGCCGCACTCTATTGTTATAACACAGGGGCTTGCAGAAAAATATTTCCCGGGAGAGAATGCACTTGGCAAAACATTAAAAGCTTCTCAGAATAAATTCTTAAAAGTAACCGGTGTTATAGAAAATTTACCGCCAAACCTCGATGTACGTCCTGACTATTTTGTTTCATTCAGTACATTTAAGGAAGTATCCGATTGGAAAGATTATGATGATATAAAAAGAATAGACGCAGCTGCATTCCGTACTTTTGTACTTATCAGGCCAAATACCTCAGTTCAGGCTGTTAATGATAAGCTGTATAATTTTATGGATAAATATCTTCCTGAGAATTTCAAAAAGCTGTATTTAAAGCCGTTGCCTGAACTGCATCTAACAGCAGGTGAAAAAGATGATATAAAAATAGCATTATACTACATAAGCGGCATTGCAATATTTGTTCTCGTATTGGCCTGTATAAACTTTATTAACCTGGCAACCGCAAGTTCAAACTTAAGAAAAAAAGAAATTGGAATACGGAAGGTAATAGGTGCATCAAAATTTTCTCTATTCAGGCAATTTATCGGTGAATCACTCTTCTACACCTTTATTTCGATGATAATAGCATTTGCACTTGTTGAACTTCTTCTTCCCCCATTTAATACAATTGTTCAGCGGCAGATGGATCTGGATTATCTGCGGGATATTAATTTTGTCTTATTAATGATTGGGGCCTTCTTGGTTACGGGCATATTGTCGGGTATATATCCTGCACTGTTTCTTTCTTCATTTAAACCCGTTGATGTAATCAAAGGAATGGTATCAATATCAAAAAAGAAAAGAGATCACTCCCGGAGTTTCTTTAGAAGATCACTCGTAACTTTCCAGTTTACAATATCCATATCATTAATTATAAGTACTGTTTTTGTAATGAAGCAGGTTGACTATATGAACAATAAGAAGCTTGGTTTTGAAAAAACTGATCTTCTATTGTGCAGAGTATTTGGAGAGGATGCAGACGGAAATTTTGAAACACTCCGTAATGAACTGCTTCTTAACCCTAACATCCTTAACGCCTCATTTACTAATAATGTGCCTTTTAACGGTAACTGGGGAAAAGAGATAAACCGGGAAGGGGGATTGCCAAATGATAAACTTGCCGTCTCATTTAATTATGCCGATTATAATTTCATTGATACATACAAAATGCAGTTGCTGATGGGAAGAAACTTTTCGAAACAATTTTCTACTGACAGCAACGCCTGTATTATTAATGAAACTGCAATGAGACAGTTAGGCTGGAAAGATCCAATCGGTAAAAGGATTGATGACAATAAATATACCATTATTGGTGTTGTAAAAGATTTTCACCAATATACTGTTCATGTGCCTATACCCGGATATTATATGGTGCTTAATAGCGGCTCACTTAAAGAGGCGGGAATTTTTTCAATAAGTGTAAAACCCGGAAACAGAGACGAAACAGTTAGTTATATCTCCCGGACATTCCGGAATTTTTTCCCGGATGCAATTGTTGAAGTAGCCGATTTTAGTGAAGATCTGTATATAGGAACTGAAGATGTATGGGTAATTGTTGAGAAGGTCTTTTTTATGTTTGCCATTATAGTTGTTCTTATTGCAGCTAATGGTTTATTCGGACTTGTTTCCTTTTCTGCTCAAAGAAGAATTAAAGAAATCGGGATTCGTAAGGTGCTGGGCGCTAATCCTGGGGGGTTATATGCATTAATGTCAAAGGAATTTCTTATAATTCTGGTTATTGCCGTAATCCTGGCTCTTCCAAGCGGGCCTTTAGTTTCAGGCTCAACACCCGGCGCATATAAATACCAAATGGGCTTTATGGATTATTTTATTCCTGTAATAATAATGTTTGTTACTGCTCTCTTTGCTACGATTTATCAGACAACAAGAGCAGTACTTTCCAACCCGGTGGAGAGCTTGAAATATGAATAGGGAATTCAAAAATAATGAATGAGTATTTTTATCTCCGCATAACCCCATGCTTTAGGG
>JAWOJF010000155.1:0-24107 GCA_046481785.1 Ignavibacteriaceae bacterium
GCAATTACGTCCATCCTCTGCAGACCATGGAAGAACCACTCAAGAAGAACTGCTGAAGGAAAAAGAAAAAACAGGTAAGCAGTTATAACATTAAAAACTTCACCGGAAGTTATAAAGATATAAGAGATGACTATAGCAGTTACAAAAAGGATAAAAGAAAATAATACCCGTGTAAGAAAAATATCCCCTGCAAGTTTTTCATTATTAGCAGAACCAGCAGCTATTTTTTTTGTACCAAGCAGAGTTAACCCGCCGTTAGCAACAATCATTGCATAACTTAAGACAGCAAGACCGATATTTATTACGCCAAAACCTGAAGTCCCCATAATACGGGCAAGGTATGTAACCGCAATAAAAGCAAAAAATCTGGCAACAAATTCAATAGAGAAGAGGGATATAACATTTTTTAAATTTTTATTCAGCTTCATTATGAGGATTCTCCGCAGGAGTCCATACCGGCTCCTGTCCGGGAAAAGCTAAACCAGCTTTTTAAAAATAATATTAACAATTTTTTTTGATGCCTTACCATCACCGAAAGGATTTTTACTGCGGAAGAAATTATACCCGGTATTTATTTTTTTATCTATATAAGAATAAATGTTTTTTACTTTTTTCTCATCATTGCCTGCAAGGAATGCATAACCTGCTTTCACAGCCTCCTGTCTCTCGGTAACCTCCCTCATAACTATAACTGGTTTTTTGAATATGTACCCCTCTTCCTGTATTCCGCCGGAGTCAGTTATTATAAAATGGCATTTATTCATAAGGTATGTAAACGGCAGATAATCAAGCGGGGGAAGCAGGTAAACATTTTTTATGTTCTTTAGTATTTTTTTTGCCGGTGCCTGAATATTAGGATTTAAATGAACCGGGTAAACAAAATTATATTCCGAATTAACGGCTATATCTTTAAGCAGGCGTAATGTTTTTTCAAGCTCCGGGCCAAACTTTTCTCTTCTGTGCAGTGTAATAAGAATATATTTTTTTTCGAAGAAATCCCCCGGTAAAAACTGCTTAATAAATTTTTCTATTTCTTTTTTAGTACCGGTTTCGGAAAACTTTTTCTTTATCTCTGTTACAGCATCAACAACTGTATTGCCGGTTATAAATACATTAGCTTTACTGATCCCCTCTTTTATTAAATTATCAGCGGCAGAACCTGTGGGAGCAAAATGGAAGCCGGCTAATATTGAAATAAACCGCCTGTTTACTTCTTCCGGAAACGGATGAAAATTGTTGTAGCTTCTTAAACCTGCTTCTATATGTGCAACCTTTATTTTTTTATAAAATGCCGATAGTGAAGCTGTAAATGCTGTTGTTGTATCCCCCTGTACAATAAGCAGATCAGGCTTAACAATATCAAGGACCCCCTTTAACTTTAAAACCGAACCGGCCGTTACATCAAAAAGATCCTGGTTCTTTTTCATGATCTTCAAATCATAGTCAACCTTAATATCAAACAGCTTAAGAATATTTTTAACCATATCCTTATGCTGACCCGTATAACATACAACTGTCCTGAACTTCTTTTCTTTTTTCAGTTCTTTTATCAGTGGAGCAAGTTTTATTGCTTCAGGCCGGGTACCAAAAATAACTAGAATTTTTTTCATTATTTCTTTTCTGCAAGTTTCAGTAAAGTATCCTGTAAATTTACAGAACCACTTCCATCTTTCTTAAATAATACCAGGTTTTTATCTTTAATTTCATTTAAACATCCAAGTGAGGGGGCAATTGTGGTTTTGTTATAACTTAACGCCAGTATAACACCGCCGGAAGTTAAAATATCCCGGTAATTAAACACAACCGCATCAGAAGAATTAAAAAAATACGGCACGTCTTCATCAGGAATTATTTTACCTAAAACTATTATGTTTCTGTTCCCTTTTGAAGCCGCAATTAATTGTTTATAATACTCCTGATTAACCTTTTTAACAGGGCCGGCAATTATAAGCAAATGCCGGTTAAACTTACTTTTAAATATAGCAATAAGTTCTGTTAACCCTTTATATTCTGCAATAGTGCCGAAAGATAAAAATACTTTTTGAGATTCTTCGATTTTAATTTCGGGATATCCGGATATAAGTGCAGTAACTGCATCCGCCTTTCCCATTAGTTTTGCCGGGTAATATGGGTGTTCAACAATAAAAAACTTATTCTTGTCAACATTAAGAACAGGACTCATAATTCCGGCGGCGCTTGCACAATGTACATGAAGTTTAGAGGATAAATCAGCGAGGTATTTCCGTAATATTTTATTTATGGTTATGTATTTGCCGGCATGAGGAAATTTGTTGTGGATAGTCCAGATAATTTTTCCGCCAAGGATTTTATACAAGGTAATCCAGAAGGTTTTCCAGATTATACCAAGAAGTGATTTAATATCAGTAACTTCAAACCAGTGATAATGAAGAATTGATTCTTTTATTCCGGCACCAAGCAGTTTATAATGGCTCGCGGCAGAGAGATTGATGATTTCAACGGATTTATTTTCTAATATAGGTTTGTATAAGAGGTAGAGGTAATCGGAATTTTTTATATGATAATTTATAAGAGGTACAATATATAATTTTTTAAAAGCAGGATTAATTCTATTATATTCATCTAAAAGTTTATTACTTATCATTTAGTAAGGAATAATCCTTTTTAAAATTAAACCTGCTTTATCAGGCTAAAACATGAACTGCAATGAAAACAAATTACCGCTGCCAAGTTCCTGGGACATCGGCATAAATGCGTAATCAAATTTTAATCTTCCCCACATCAATCCAATACCACCGGTAAAATCCCTTGATTCATAACCTGACTGATAGCCGGCACGTAATGCAATTATATTATCATATACTATTTCAGAGCCAATATTAAAATGGGTATCATCAGTTTTGGTGTACTTGTGCATCTCGGCTGCTACATTAAGATCAAACTTCGAGGCATCAAAATCAAACTGGTATAAACCACCAATCCTTAATTCGGTCGGCAATTCAGTTTCTACTTCCCTTAACTGGTTCATACTGCCAAGGTTTTTAATAACTGCAGAAGCGGTTAAGCCTTTAACAGGTGTTACATACCTCAAACCAAAATCAAATCCCAAACCTGTTGCTTCATCAGAAAGATAACCTTCATACATATACCTGATGGTAGCACCGAAAGCAATATCTTCAACAATATTAAAACCGGTTGAAAGGCTCCCAAAGAAATAATTCGCATCAAATGTTGATTCAGGTTCATCGGAGGCTTTAGACCTGACCGGGATATCACCTGCTGTTGTTACATTAAACCCGGCAGCCAGCGGAAGCCCGAATGCCTCAAATTTTACTCCGAGTATTTCACTGCTTACATCCTGTATCCATTCGTAATGCATCAGGACAATTTCAGTATTATCATTTACTGAAAGGTTAGCCGGATTATAAAAAAGAGAAGTTACATCGGAAGCTGTTACTGAGCCCGCATCGCCCATTGCTATATTCCGGGCACCAAATCCAAATTTCAGAAAGGATAAGCCGCTTTTACCAGCAGTTTGAGCCAAAACAGTTGTGCTTAAAATTAAAAAGAAAATAAATATTTTTTTCATATAAAGTTTAAAATACTAATTACTAATGAATAATACACCTCACTTTTCATTCCCCTGTAATAAGGGAATGAACAGGGGTGAGACTAAAATTGAAAACTTAACCCTACTATATGCCTGTCCTGTGAAGAATACTGCTCTACCATAAAGGCATAATCAACGCCAATTTTTAAACTGCCGAAATATTTTGCATAAGAAAATCCTGCCGCAGGTTTAACCGGGTAATCACTATTACTTAAATTCCACTGGTCAATACCGCCGCGAAGGAAAAGATTCTCATAAATATTATATTCTATTCCGAACCGTGCAATATTTAAATCTTTATTATAGCTTTCAAACTCTGCGGAAGCGATTAAACCCAAAGAAGCATTTGTATAAGATGTTCCAACCTTTTTTGATACAGGGAATTTTTCTTCATAATTTGAGCCGGACTGCTCATAAATAGTACCGGTATCCCATTTATATTTGCTGTTAATATTAGAAAACATAAGAGAAATATTCCAATGGTCACTTAGCATGTAAAGCCCGCCAAGATCAATACCAAATCCTGTGGATGAAACATCTTCATAAAGTTTATAATAAAAGAATTTTACGGTTATACCTATAGAAATTTTTTCAGAAAACCTGTTAGCCAGCCCCAAAAATGCCATATTCTCAGAAGTTGAAACCTCACCGCTCTTAGCGCCGCTGTTATCATATTCGGTAATATTACTAACACCGGCATTAATTATTCCCACGCTTAAACCGGCAGTAGAACGGGGTTTCCTGTTTTCAGCAGTATCTTTTACCGAATAAAATTCAAATCGTCTTGTATAATTTAAAAAGTTTAATGAGCGGTCCATTGAGAGAAAAGAGTATGATGTCTGGAAAGAATTATCTAACTGGAAAACTGAAACTGCGGGGTTATAGTATGCAGCTAAGTTACCTTCAGTAACAGCAGACATTGCATTTCCCATCCCTATACCGCGTGCACCAAACCCCATCCGGCTGAAAGCACCGGGACCCTGTTCGCTGTACTTAGGCTGGGCTAAAATAAATCCTGCACCAAGCAGAAATAATAAAAGTAATTTTTTCAATTTTTTCCCTTTTACTGGATAACTAAAATTTTTCCGAAAACAGGTTCGTCAGAACCAACTTCAACCCGGTAAAAATAAACACCATTTGGAACAATATTTCCGTTATCATCTTTGCCATCCCAGTAATCAATAACGCCGTTTGTATTCTCAAGATCATCGACAACATGTGCAGGGCCACCGCGTTGGGCATTCTGTATAACGGTTCTGATGTAATTCATTCCGAAATCAAAAATACGTATAGTAACCGGTGCGCCGGAACTGCCTGTACTGTATTTAATTTTCAGCAGATCTATTTTTGGTGAAAAAGGATTTGGGAAAGCATAAGTTTCAGTTTTAGATGCCAGAGGCTGTGAAGCAAAAAATACCTTCCAGTTACCGCTCCACATTAAACCCGTTTCGGAAAGGCGGGCTAATCCGTCAGCCGAACCGAGCCAGATATCATTACCCTGAGATCCGGCGGAATAATAAACATTTGTAGGAAGTAATATATCCGTTTGATCATCTTTTATAAGAGGGGGTAAAATCCAGCTTACGCCATTATCTTTTGATCTGAAAGCACCGTTATCAGCGGCAGCTATTACTCCCGCATTAACACCGTTTACAAAACCAAAATTATGTACTCTTTCATCTTCAAGGAAGGTTTGCCAGTTTTCGCCGCCGTCTGAAGAAGAACTGACTCCATAAAATTCAGTCTGCCCTTCAGCGCGCCATGTTGCAGCCCAGATAGTGCTTGAAGAAGTATCATAAGCAAGAGCAACCACGAAATTACCGCTTATCGGATTCTGCTGATTTGTGGCTGTAAGTTTTCTCCAGCTAATACCGCCGTCAGTTGATTTATTAATTCCACCGGCTGTACCAACAAATAAAGTTGATGGATCGGTAGAAATAACAGAAAAAGTTCTGTGGTTTAAATATCCTTCAGGTCCGAAATTACCGGGCACCGGCTGTAAATTAAATTTGATTGTATCTTCGGGAGAAATTTCATTCACCCTGTCCGAAGGAAGCAGTACTCTCTGCCATGAAGCCCCGTTATCATTACTTCTTCTAAGCCCGCCGGCAAAGGATGTAATCCATATAGTACCGGGAGTAAAAGCAATATCAAAAGATAAATTTTGCTGAGGCACCGTAACAGGAAGTGCGCGGACTCTTGGAAGATTTACTCCATCATTAATACCATAACTAATTAACGAATCAGAAGGATCATCAACCGGCTGGGGGATTTTAGTCCATGTATTACCATTATTTGTTGTATAAGCAAATCCGCCGCCTGTTTGAACATTTTCACCGTTTGCTTCAGTATTATAGGCAAGTGCAACCCAAAATACACCATTATTATATCCTATAGCGGACGTGCTGTTGGATCCGAAAGCATCATCACTATTAAAGTTTGTCCATGTCTCTCCCCTGTCAGTAGAAAGACTAACACCTTTTCCGGTACCAAGCCAGATTGTATCACCAATTGTAATTATATCTGATACAGAATTATTTGCAGGGTTGTTTGCGTTTGTCTGACTTATTTTTGAGAGACTCTTTTCTTTTCCCAATGAAAAATCTGACGGTGCCTGCTGTGCTATAATTGTATAGCCGGTAAAAAGAAACAGAAGTAAAAATAGATTTCGTCTTTTCATTGAAGAACTGTTATGTTGTGAATAATTTTATTACTTAAAGCACCTCTTCTGTCAACGGCTTCAAATTCAAATTTCCAGTCACCTGTAAGTGAACCGGCGGCAAAAAAGTTTTTAAATGAATATATCCCGTCTCCCGCTTCCAGATCGTCAAATATTTCACTGCCGTCATCATGCATTAAGAAGAAGTCTGTGTTTTCCTGTGTATTTAATACCAGGGAACCATCGGGCCTGTATAATCTGAAATAAACACCGAGTATGTCTGACAGACCATTAGTGTCTGATGCAGTAACAGTAAAAGTAAAAGATTCAGCCTGGCGGACCGTATCTGCTATAACCAGGTTTGAAATAACAGGCGGTGCATTTAACTGGCCATTATCATATTCAAAAGAATGAGTAGCAACCAGCCTGGCCCCAATTTTATCAGTAACAAAATAATTAACCCGATATTTGCCGAATGGATTGCTGCGGCTTAAAGGGAATAAGCCCGAATAAATATTATCGTTTGCTGCTGCATCACCGTTTGCATTGTTCCCATTATCAAACAACTGAACCGGCGAACTGTTAAGCTTCTTCCCTTCCGAGTCATATATATCGGTGTAAACAGACATTACATCCCTGTCGTTTGCAAATGTAACTCGTAATGGAAGTGATGAATCACCTGCAGCATAACTAAAAGCAGCAAAGGAATAGACTTCTGTAATTTTATAAGATGAGTTTTCCAGGTCAACAATGCCGTTAAAATCTTTTTCGCATCCCCAGAAGAAAAGAAGCAGAAGAACTACTGATGAGCTAAATATATATTTTTTCATAACTTAAATATGGTCTTTATTAAATATGTTACTCAAGGTAAAAAAAAATCCATGAATTTTTATCCTACTGTTAATATAAAAGGAATAGGAGAAAATGATATAATAAGGATAAAATAACTGAAGTACCCTAATATTTTTCTTTTCGTATCAAGCACTGAGTCGTCAGGAATTCGGGGATGTTTAATTTTAATAATAAAAAAGATAATCATTGCCCAAAAGAACCATCCAAACCAGCCATACTCTCCAATACCAATGCTGAAATTAAATTCGGCTCCGATCATTTCAATAACAGATATAAGCCCCAGGGTAAGTATAACCAGGAATGCAAAATATGCAATTTTATCATGAGTTTTTTCACCAAACAAAGTATAACCAATATGTCCGCCGTCTAATTGTCCAATAGGAATCATATTCATTGCCGTAACAAATAATCCAAACCAGCCAACGCATAAATAGGGATAATGATATATCTCCGACATAGGCGGGAAGAACTGGCCGCTGTCAACAAACGCCCACCTGAAAAACATAAATAAAAGATTATCCCCAAAAATAAGGTTTAAACTTTCTTTACCATATTCGGGAGAAAAATAATCAGCATGAATTGCAAGTATATATTCAGGCCCCGGTACATTTATAAAACCATAAATTAAAACAATAAGGCACGCAATAAAACCAGAAATAGGACCGGCCACACCAATATCAAACATAGCCTTTTTGGTACTTATGGGTGAGCGGGTTCTGATTACAGCCCCCATTGTTCCGAAATTAAGAAAACCCGGTATTGAAGGGAAAGGGATATAGTACGGAAGAGTAGCATCAACCTTATGATACTTTGCTGCAAAATAATGTCCGAATTCATGAAAGGAAATAATAAACATTATTGCAATAGAATATGGCAAACCTGCTAAAAGATCTTCAATGGCATACGGGCCCATAATACCGTTTCGCCACTCAGCACCTGCAATTGTTGTTGTAATAAAGGTAATAAGGAATAAACCTATATGCAGAAGGTAATTATTCTTCTTTTGCTTTAGTGCGTAAGAACTTTGGTAATAATAATCTTGTTGTTGTTCGGACATATTTTTGTTTTAGTTGTTACAAATCCACATTTAAACCTACTGTAAAATAGTCTTCATTTAAATCGTAATATTCGCCATGTACACTTTTACCTGAATAATAAGAAAAGAGGAGACTAACTCCTTTCTCTTTATAATTTCCAAACTTAATTCCGGCAGATACAATATTGTTGCCGTAAAATTTTTCAATTTCGGCAAGCTTAAAATCATATGCAATAAATGGAAAAAACTTACCGGATACAGAAGTTAAATAATAATCAAATCCAAGCTGGTAAATTCCTTTACCTATATTTTCCGGTGTTACATGAAATAAATAAGTGAGTCCTGCATAAACTCTTAACCCATCCACCCTGTAATATGGAAATATTTCTATAAACTCTCTGCTGTAAACCCGGGGAGTATTCCCGTTACGCCAGTCATCAATACTATGGTCATACTGCCCGTCAACAAAATGGGCACTAATATGACTTAACCTGAAACGGAAACCATATTCATCATTCTGATTTAAAACTTTATAACCAGCATTAACACCAAAAAGATAATCGATTGCCTCTACAGGGAAATGGAAATCCTTTTCTCCACGCAGCCTTGTAAAAGTAAATAAATCAGCCCCAAAAGATAAAGTAGTACCATCTTTCGAATAATGATAAACATCAGATGAAGTACCAATATCAAGTCTCAGTTCACTTTTACTTAACAAATAAGAAAAACCTGCTTTAGGCTCAAGAAAATTTGCAGTAAAGGGCTGAATGTTAAGTTTGGAAGAGAACCATTCACATTCCTGGGCAAATAGTGAAATACCCTGAACATTTATTATAAAAAAAATAAGAAGTGCAATTCTCTGCATTAAGTAATTTTCCGTAATTAAAAGAAGCTAATATTCTCTCCCCTTCCATTTTACTTTTCTCGAAAAGATAAGTATTAACGGAAGAGTAATAACATATAGAAGATAATAAAGCTGAAAATTGAAAAAGTATTTCAGGTTGTTTTTTATTCCGAGGCTTGCGTGAACCGGAATTAAGAAGAAACCATCAATAGTTATTTTAAAGACTGCCAAATATAAAGATACAGGGGAGAAAAATAAAGGAGTTAAAAGCACAAAGAATCCTGCAAGAAAAGCCTCCGCCATAATAATTTTACCAATTAAAGGGGCATTTATTCCCCCTACTGCCCATCTTTTTTTCTGAAACAGCAAATCTTTCAGGGAGGGGCAGGGTATTGAGGTAATCAATGTTTCAGGATTTATAGGATGTAATATCCTGTATTTTTTCAGCTCCCTGACTGCATTAAGAAGTGCAAAATCCTCGGTAACACTAAACGGCAGACTTTCATATCCCCCGGCTTCAAGGTAAGCCTGTTTTCTAAATGACATGTTATTTCCTATGCAGCTTACAGGATAACCATGGTTTGTCATTCCGGAGGCAACAGAAATGAGGTAAATAAAATCAATTGCCTGCATACCTGTAAAGGAGTTATTTACTTCCTGGGTAGTAAACCCGTTTACAATTCCGGTATCGTTACTATAATATAAGGCTGTGTTAAACGCCCATGAGGGAGGGGCTGCACAGTCGGCATCAGTTAACAATATTATATCAGCTTTAGCCTCCCTGATACCGGCAGCAAGAGCATTTACTTTTCCTTTTAAATTTCCCTGCTCTTTACCCGGTATAATTTTTTTGAATTTACTTTTATCATGGGTAAAGGTATCAATAATTTCACCGGTTGAGTCTGCACTGTTATCATCTACAATAATAATTTCCAGTTTATCTGCCGGATATATCTGCGCATCAAGTGAAGAAAGGCACCTGAGAATATTTTTTTCTTCATTTCTCGCAGCTACTATGATTGCGGCTGTAGGAAGTTCGGCGTTGTTTGCTTGCGGAAATTGTTTTTTAATACCGGTAAGGAGATAAAATGTAAGGAGGAAATAAAGACTTACCACAAGAAGGAAAATTATTTCAAACATTCGGCAGGTTCCCCGATCCGGAATCCCCGGGACTCTGACACATCATATATATACCGGATTGAATCAATAATTATATCCTTGCTTTTAAGGCTGTCGTGCAGAACAACTATAGAATTATTCTTTAAATATTTATCAACTCCAAATTTAACAATGTTGAAGTCACTTTTATAATCATAACTCAATAGAGTCCACATCACATTCTGCAATTTTTCCCGCTTTAAGATTCCGTTGGTGGATAATTTAAACCTGCCGCAGGGGGGGCGGAAATATTTTACCGTATAATTAAATTTTTCCTTCAGGATAATATTAAACAACTGAATCTGGAGAATCGTTTCTTCTTTTAATGTTTTTGTCACTCTTCTGTGGTTAAATGTATGGTTGCCTATTACATGTCCTTCATCCAGAATTAATTTAGCAAGTTCCGGGTATTTTTGAACATTTTCCCCTACACAAAAAAATATTGCTTTAAGATTAAGTTCATTCAGTTTTTTAAGGATAAGTTCAGTGTTCCCAGGTATAGGACCATCATCAAAAGTAAGCAGAATTTTATTTGTGTTACTTTCCCACTGGAAAGAACTGAACAGCCCCTTAATAAGGCCAGGCGGTGTATATTCATATTTCAACGGAGTTTTCATATTTGTGTTTTTTTATCAGGCTTCGGGAAATTATTTGCTGTAATTAATTCCTGCCTGACCTTGAATCATCCTTTTATTACGCCAACCGGTTTTAATTTAGCAACTTTATTTGAGATGCCTTCACTATGCATAACGTTTACCACCCCAGCAACATCTTTATATGCAGAGGGCATTTCTTCAGCTATAGTTCTTATACCTTTTGCCCGGATGATAACTCCTCTTTGTTTCAGCTCATCAATAATATTTCTTCCCTTAGCCTCTTTCATAGCTTTCTTCCGGCTCATAAATCTTCCGGCACCATGACATGAGCTTCCGAAGGTTTCATCCATTGCTTTCTGTGTACCAACAGCTATATAGGAATATCTTCCCATATCTCCCGGTATTAAAACAGGCTGTCCAGCCTTCTGATATTTTCCGGGTATACTTTTACTGCCCGGAGGAAATGCACGTGTTGCTCCCTTCCTGTGGACACAAACTTTTTTTATTATACCATTAATATTGTGTTCTTCAATTTTAGCAATATTATGGCAAACATCATATACCAAATTGAATCCCAATTGTGACTCAGTCATATTAAAAGTTTTAAGTAAAGCTCTTTTAGCAAGGTGCATTATAACCTGCCTGTTGCACCATGCAAAATTAGCAGCCGCCTGCATTGCGGATAAATACTCCTTACCTTCCATAGAATTAATTGGCGCACAGGCTAGCTGTTTATCGGGCAGATCAAATCCGTAACCGGCGCTTGCCTTAACAAGACGTTTTAAATAGTCGTCACACACCTGGTATCCCAGGCCGCGTGATCCGGTATGAATAAGTACAACAAGCTGTCCTTTAAATATTCCAAAAGTTTCAGCACTCCTTTCATCAAAAATCTCTTCAACTACATCAACCTCAAGAAAATGATTCCCTGAGCCAAGCGTTCCAAGCTGATCCAGTCCTCTTTCAATTGCTCTTTCGCTTACTGCATTTGCTTCGGCACCTTTTAACGTGCCGCTTTCCTCGGTAAAATCAATATCAGAAGTACTGCCAAGATCTCTCTCAACGGCCCAGGCAGAACCCATTGAAAGTACTTGCTTTATATCCTTAACGGTGAGCTTTTTAATTGCCCCGCTTGAACCAACACCTGTTGGAATGTTACTGAATAAATTATTAACAAGGTCTCCAATTTTATCTTTTGCCCCGGCATATTCAATATTAGTTGCTGCCAGACGGACACCGCAGTTAATATCATAACCTACTCCGCCGGGTGAAATAACGCCCTCATTTAAATCAGTTGCGGCAACGCCGCCGATAGGGAAACCATATCCCCAGTGAATATCAGGCATTGCTAAACTGTATTTTTGTATTCCCGGTAAATGGGCAACATTTTTTACCTGTACCAAAGCTTCGTCATTCTGCAGATTCTGCATCATCTCTTCAGAGATATAAATTCTCCCCGGAACTCTCATTCCATCCGAAGCAGGAATTTCCCAGAGATTTTCCCTGATCTGTTTTAATTCAATTCCATTTACAATCATTTTTTATCCTGATCAATAGATATGGCGATAAAATAATAACTATTAAAAATCAATTATCGACTATATATCACATCAATTGACTGAATTATATATCGAATACAACCCTCGTTCTATATTTTTCATTCTCATATTTTACATCCATCTGGTGAAAAGTAACAGCTTTAATCTCAACTTTTATTTCGTGTTTCCCGGGATTAAGCTCTTCACCGGAAATTTTTGCAGATAAATGCCATATATCCTTTTCATTTTTAATTTTTATATCAGTCACCGAAGATAAGATCCATTTTTTTGTATTAAGGAGAAAATTTAGTTCATCCAGGAAATAAACAAGAAGTTCTTCCAATGATGATTCTGAAAGTATTATTTCTTTTTCGTTTATTGCTTCTATAACCGTTTCTTCAAGCAGAGTTTCCTTCCAGCCATAAGCCGAAGCGGTAAACAATTCTTCAACTGTATCAGCCTCTGCCTGGAATGCTATATCGGCAGTATGTTCTATAAACCAATAATTAAAAGACACCTGTTTAATACCTTTTAAATTGAAAATAATTTATCATTATCTATTTTAAGAATCTTAAACTCTGCAATCCGAAATTTATTACATTTGAAATTTAAATTTGCACATTTTAAATGAATAATCTACCGGAACATCAAAAAGGAATATTGGCTGTACTTGCCGCTGCTGTTTTATGGAGTACCGGCGGTATTTTTATAAAACTTATCTCGCTTAATGCTTTACAGCTTGCATCACTGCGTTCTGTTTTTGCCGCATTGGTTTTTGCGGTCTTGTTCAGGAAGAAACTGCTGGATGTTAACGGGTTTACATTTATAAATGCCATTTTTTATGCCGCTATCCTTATTCTTTTTGTTATGGCAACAAAAAACACTACTGCTGCCAATGCAATATTTCTCCAGTATACCGCCCCTATATATGTTTTGATTTTTGAACCGTTAATTAATAAAACAAAATTTGAAAGAATTAATATCATCACCATCATACTATGTTTTATAGGTATGATATTGTTCTTTATCGGTGAACTGTCCCCCGGATATATGTTTGGCAATATCCTCGCTCTTCTTTCAGGTATTGCTTTTGCGGCATTCCTGCTCGGCATGAGAAAAAATAAAAATGATTACCAGTTCAGTTCAATTTTTTATGGAAATGTAATAATTGCCCTTATCGGTATTCCTTCCCTGTTTGAAATTTCAGGCTTAAGTTTTTCAGACCTGTGGCAGGTATCTTTCCTCGGTATTTTCCAGATTGGATTAGCTTATGCAATCTTCAGCTACGGCTTAAAAAGAGTATATGCAATAGAGGCATCCCTAATTGGAATGATAGAACCTGTGTTGAACCCGGTATGGGTATATTTTGGCTATGGTGAAATCCCGTCGTTTATGGCAATTGTGGGAGGAATAATTATTATTACAGTAATATCTATCCGTTCATTTGTACTGGAAGCAGCAACCATGAAGGCAAAATTTAAGAGAACGTGAGGGCAGAGGGCAGAGATCAGAGGGCAGAAGACAGAGGTCGGAGGCCAGAAGTCAGAGGTCGAAGATCGGAGGTCAGAAGACAGAGGGCAGAGGTCGGAGGCCAGAAGTCAGAGGTCGGAGGCCAGAAGTCAGAGGTCGGAGGCCGGAAGACAGAGATCAGAGGTCGGAGGCCAGAAGTCAGAGATCGGAGATCAGAGGGCAGAAGACAGAGATCGGAGATCAGAAGTCAGAGGGCAGAGGGCAGAGGGCAGATGGGTAACTGTATGTTAAGGTATAATATCATATTGCTGTTTTAAGTCCCGTTAGGGACGTTATGTTTATAGACATAGGTAACCTCAAAAATATCAAGTTCCGTAGGAACGAAACAAATTATTATTTAGAATTATATTTACATCAGTTTGTTAATCTATATAGATTCAAGGCGCAAGCCTTACAATTTCCCAATCGCTGTCTTTTTTTAGATATACTAACCTGTCATGCAGGCGGCTCTCTCTTCCCTGCCAGAATTCAAATTTAAATGGCAATACCCTGTACCCGCCCCAAAAAGGAGGAAGCGGGACTTGCTGCCCCTCATACATTTTTTTTAATTCTTTAAATTTAGTCTGCAAATAATCTCTTCCGGGAATTACACTGCTCTGTTTTGATGCCCATGCACCCAGCCTGCTTTCAAAGGGACGTAAATTAAAATATAATTCCGATTCTTCACGTGTAGTTTTTTCAACGGATCCCCATATCCTTACCTGCCTCTCCAGTTCCTTCCAGAAAAACAGGAGAGATACATTAGGATTTTCCTGCATATCTTTTGCTTTGTCACTTTCATAGTTTGTATAAAAAACAAATCCTTTTCCATCCATTCCCTTCAGCAAAACCGTCCTAACTGATGGAAGACCATCTTTACTCACTGTTCCAAGCATCATAGCATTCGGTTCAGTGATATTTGCCTCAATAACTTCATCCATCCAGGTTTTAAATTGCTTATAGGGGTTTTTATCAACACTATTTTGATTTAACTCTTTCAGTGTATATTCCCTTCTCAATTCAGATATATCTTTGCCGCCTGTCATACTTCTCATTTATGTATTAAAATATGCTTACTTGCTATAGTAAATTTTTGTTATTTTGGTATTTGTATAGCCGGGTAATGCAGTTATGAAGTCTATAATTTCTTTTATAAATTTACTAAATAAATCCCAATAATTTACAATAATAAGATCATGATGAAAACGAGTGACCTGACCAAACAACAGCAGGAAGAATTAGAAAAATTTGGCGCTAATACATGGTTTGTTGAATACCTGTATAAGCAATTTCAAAAAAATCCTGAAGAAGTCCCTGACCAATGGAGAAAATTCTTTGGGGGTGTATCGGTTAATGAACCGGCAAACGGAAAACATGAATCGAAACAGAGCACAGCAGTAACAGCAGCCCCTGCCGGTAATAATATTAAAATGCCCGAACCGGGTCCGGGTGATGAAACACAGTTAATAGCCGGAAGTGCAGCAAGAATTCTTGAGAACATGGATACAAGCCTTACAATTCCGGTTGCTACTTCACAAAGAACAATTCCTGTTAAGCTCCTGGAGGAAAACAGGAAAATTATAAATCAGCATCTTAAAAAAGTCAACCAGGGCAGAATTTCTTTCACCCACCTTATAGGCTGGGCAATTGTTAAAGCAGTAAAGCAGAACCCTGCGCTTAACAATGCCTTTACTATAAAAAACGGGAAGCCCCAATTAATCAAACGTGCTGATATTAATCTTGGGCTGGCAATTGATATTGAAAAGAAGGACGGCTCACGTTCTTTAATTGTACCAAATTTAAAAGCCGTTGATAAAATGTCCTTTAAGGAATATGTTATTGCTTATGAAGATCTTGTAAACAGATCAAGAAAAGGACAAATGGATCCTGCAGAATTTTTAGGCACAACAATAACTTTAACTAATCCGGGAACAATAGGGACGGTTACCTCTGTCCCCCGGTTAATGCTTGGCCAGGGTGCCATTATAGCAACCGGTGCAATTCAGTATCCTGCCGAATACCAGGCAGTCTCACTGGCAACAATATCTACGCTGGGCATCAGCAAGGTAATGAATATTTCCAGTACATATGACCACAGGATCATTCAGGGAGCTGAATCGGGATTGTTTTTAAAAGATGTTCATGATATTCTTTTAGGTGAATTTAATTTCTATCAGGAGATTTTTGATTCTTTAAAAGTTACTTTAAGACCCTTACACTGGAAAACCGATTATCAGCCGGGGTTTGCCAATAGCTATTTAAACACCGATGAAGTAGAAAAACAGGCACGCGTGCTTCAGCTTATAAACATGTACCGTGTGCGCGGGCACCTGCTTGCAACTCTTGATCCGCTTGGTTCACAATGCCCATACCATCCCGAATTAGATCCTGCTAATTACAGTTTTACTATCTGGGATCTTGACAGGGAATTTATTACAGGCGGTTTCAGCGGGTTGAGAACTGCAAAGCTGCGCGATATTCTTGATATACTTCAGAAAACCTACTGCGATAAAATTGGTGTGGAGTATATGCATATCCAGAACCCTGAAGAAAAAATGTGGCTGCAGAAGATGATGGAGCCTGTTAAAAATACTCCTGACTTCCCGCTGGAAATTAAAAAGGGAATATTAAAAAAGTTAATTGCCGCAGAAACCTTTGAACATTTTATACATAACAGATTCATCGGGCACAAGAGATTTTCTGTTGAAGGATCTGAAACAATAATACCTGTCCTTGATCTGCTGCTTAATGAAGCATGTGAACAAAGTATACAGGAAGTAGTTTTTGGAATGGCTCACCGCGGCAGGCTGAATGTACTTGCCAACATTATTGGTAAATCATATGATTCCATCTTTTCAGAATTTGAAGATATAAAAGATCCTAATTCCATTGAAGGATCCGGTGATGTTAAATACCACCTCGGCGCATCAGGAGAATATAAAACCAGGAATGGAAAAAAGATATCAGTTTCTGTTGCTTCAAATCCCAGCCATCTTGAGTGGGTTAATCCCGTTGTTGAAGGTATTGTAAGAGCAAAACAAAAACGCAGTCAGGATATAGAACATAAAAAAGTTATGCCCCTGCTTATACATGGTGATGCTGCTTTTGCAGGACAGGGTGTGGTTGCCGAAACGTTAAACTTATCCCAGCTTAAAGGTTACAGAACCGGCGGTACTGTTCATATAATTATTAATAATCAGATTGGGTTTACAACAACACCTGAGGATGCACGTTCATCCACTTATGCAACTGATGTTGCCAAGATGATACAGGCTCCTATATTCCATGTTAACGGCGATGATCCGGAAGCATCTTTATGGGTTGCTAAGCTTGCATTTGAATACAGGCAGAATTTTCATAAGGATGTGGTAATTGATCTTTTTGGTTACAGGAGGCACGGTCATAATGAAGGAGACGAACCTGGATTTACACAGCCTCTTCTTTATGAAAAGATAAAACACCATCCTTCAGTAAGAGAGTTATATGCCTACTCTCTTATTAAGAAAGAAATAATTTCGCAGGATGAGATTAATACTATGATGAAGGAGGTTGATGACAAACTTTCTGCCGCTTTCGATAAGATTAAGAAGAAGAGCTCTGAATTTGGAACTGATGTTCCTCTTGCCGTATCCCAGGAAAAAATTGATGCAGTTAAACCAGTTGAGGACACTGCCATTTCCGAAGAGCTGTTAAAAACTGTTGTAGAAGGTATGACCTCACTGCCGAAAGATTTTGCAATACATCCCAAGCTTAAAAAATTCCTTGAAAAAAGAAAAACTTTAATTGACGGATCCGGTGAAGCCGACTGGGCGTTTGCCGAATCTCTTGCTTTTGGAAGCCTTCTGCTTGAAGGAACTCCTGTAAGATTAAGCGGGCAGGATAGTGTACGCGGTACCTTCAGTCAAAGACATCTTGCTTTAACCGATATAAATACCGGTGAAGAACATATTAATATTAATTACATTGACCCTAACCAGGCAAAGATAGAAGCTCTGGACAGTCTCCTTTCAGAAGCAGCAGTTCTTGGTTTTGAATACGGTTATAGTACTGCTGATCCCCTTGCACTTGTTATATGGGAGGCACAGTTTGGTGATTTTGCCAATAGTGCGCAGGTGATAATTGATAACTTTATTGTTGCCTCATATGAAAAATGGAAGCTGCCTAACAGTGTTGTGCTTCTTTTACCCCATGGCTATGAAGGGCAGGGGCCGGAACACTCAAGTGCAAGACTCGGACGGTTTTTAATGCTATGTGCACAGGATAATATGCAGGTTTGTAATTGTTCTACTCCTGCTCAGTATTTCCATCTTTTACGAAGACAAATAAAACATGCTGAAAGAAAACCTCTTATACTAATGACTCCGAAAAGTCTTTTAAGGCACCCGGCAGTAAAATCCTCAAAAGAAGAATTTATTAATGGCAGGTTCCATGAAATTATTGATGATATGACTTTTGAGAAAAAGAAATTTGCAGAAAAAATAATAGTTACTAGCGGGAAGGTTTATTACGATCTTATTAAATACCGTTCTGATAAGGAAATTGATGATGCAGCTATTGTAAGAATGGAACAGTTTTATCCTTATAAATCAGACCAGTTAAAAGAAATATTTGCCTCCTACACAAATGCAAAAAAAGTAATATGGGTGCAGGAAGAACCGCAGAATATGGGCGCCTGGTATTTCTTATCGCACCGGCTTACGGCTGATCTTGCAAAAGGGCAAACGTTATTATACGTAGGCAGGCCTGAAGCTGCAAGCCCCGCTGTTGGATCATCCAAAATCTCCAATGCTCAGCAGAAAGAGTTGGTTGAACAGGCATTTAAATCTTAGTTGAATTTTTTACTAATAATATAATTTCTTCTCTCCTCCGTATACGTGACTTTGAAGTGGCTTTAGTCATAATTTGCCTTTAAATTATGGCTAAAGCCAAAGAATATTGAGAACCAAAATCCACGAAATAATTTTATACTATAAAGAATCTAATATAAAAAAAATAGCTCCTGCCTGACATTGAATTTATATGATGCTGAATAGCAATAATTAAATTTATTTTACTCTCTAAAAAAATATCATTGTGATTTTTACCATTTGTAAATAGTTACAATTTAACTTGATTGCAGTAACCTTACTATTTATTAATATGTTAAAAATTTTTCTCGGACGTATTCTTCATTTCTTAGCATTTTTTTTGCCGATGGGGAACTATATTCGCCCCTATCTGCATAAGTTAAGAGGAGTAAGAATGGGAAAGAATGTCTGGATTGCAAAGTTTGTATATATAGATGAGATACATCCTGAAGCAGTAACAATTGGCGACAATTCTACAATAGGCCTAAGAACAACTATTTTTGCTCACACATATTTTGGTGCGCGTAAACCCGTTACTGCCAACAAAATAGTAATAGGTAATAACGTTTTCATTGGTCCGCACTGCCTGATACTTCCCAATATAGTAATTGGAGATAATGCAGTAATAAAAGGCGGATCGGTTGTATCACATAATATCCCGCCCAATACCCTCTGGGGGCCCCCGGAAATAGAAATGGCAGCAAATGTAACAGTGCCATTAACATCCGAGCACACATATACAGAATTTCTCCTGGGACTACGCCCCGTTAGAAAACAAAAGAATCTTAATAACCAAAGGGGTAGAGATGAATTACATATCAATAATTAAAGAATTCATTGTTGAAAATTTCCTGTTTGGCGATGCCGGAAGTCTGACCGGAGATACAGATCTTTTTGATAAATCAATTTTGGATTCAACCGGCGTAATAGAACTGGTTTCTTTTATAGAAATAGAGTTTAACATAGTTATTGACGATTTTGAACTTGTTGCAGAAAATTTTTCTTCAATTAATAGGATAGCTTCATTTCTTGAGTCTAAAATTCTTAAACATGCCTGATTAATATGTGTGGAATTACAGGATGTTATATCCGGAATAAATTATCCCCCAAAGCAATTCATAATACTGAACTTGCACTGAACGTTCTCCGCCATAGAGGTCCTGATGATAATGGCATTTATATAGATAATAGTACAGTTATGGGGCATACCAGGCTTTCAATAGTTGATCCATCAGGGGGAGTTCAGCCCATGACTAATGAAGATTCTTCTTTATGGATTACTTTTAACGGAGAAATTTTTAATTACCCCGAACTTAAAGAATATCTTATTAAGAAGGGACATATCTTCAGAACAAATTCAGATACCGAAGTTATTCTTCATCTGTATGAAGAAAAAAAAGAAAAATGTCTTGATTATTTAAATGGCCAGTTCGCTTTTTCGGTAAGAGATAATCTTAATGACGAATTATTTATTGCCAGAGACCATTCCGGTATATTGCCTCTTTTCTACACTACAACAACAAAAGGCGAGTTTGTTTTTGCGTCTGAAATTAAAGCTCTTTTTTGTTTTACCGGGGAGGAGCAGTGTGCTGATATTAAGGCTATGGATCAAATTTTTACATTTTGGACCACACTCCCCGGTACAACTTTTTTTAAAGGTATTTACGAATTACCCCCTGCCCATTACATAAAAATAAAAAAAGGAGAGATTTTCCTCCGCAGGTACTGGGAACATAATTTCTCCGGAATGGCCGATCATTCGGAAAAAAAACTTACTGAAACAGTTGAAGAAGTCTCCGCATTACTGCTGGATTCTGTCAGGATCAGGCTCCGCGCGGATGTGCCGGTGGGCTGCTATCTAAGCGGTGGAATTGATTCATCGGGTATTACTTCCCTTGTGCATAATAATTTTAATAATGAACTGAGAACTTTTGGGATCATATTTGAGGAAGAGGATTTTAATGAGCTGAAATATCAGCAGGAAGTAATATCATATCTTAATACTAATCATCTTTCTTTAACTGTGTCCAACAACGGTATTGTACAGAATTTTGTTAAAATGATTTGTAATTGTGAGAAACCGGTTTTAAGAACTGCTGCTGTACCAATGATGCTGCTTTCGGAATTAGTAAATAAAAATGGATATAAAGTTGTATTATCAGGTGAAGGAGGCGATGAGATATTCGGCGGGTATAATATTTTTAAAGAGACATATATCCGCCGGTTCTGGTCACAAAGGCCGCTATCCGAAAAAAGACCTTTACTTCTGAAAAAAATATATCCTTATATATTTAAAGACACACGGGGTTATGAATTTAACAAAAAGTTTTTTGGCAGCGGAATAAATAATCCAGATAGTCCTTTTTTTTCACATGAGATAAGATGGAGTAATACAAGCAGAATAAAAAAATTTTATTCTGATGATTTAGCCGGTGAATTAGAGGATTACAATCCCTTAAATAACCTGTTACAGATTTTACCGGAAAGTTTTTCCAACTGGAATTGGTTTGCAAAAGCTCAATACCTGGAGTTTATTTTATTCCTTAATGGATACCTGCTTTCTTCACAGGGAGACAGGGCTGCAATGAGCAATTCGGTTGAATTAAGAGTGCCTTACCTGGACCACCGTTTGATAGAATATATGGCCAAAATACCTGTAAGCCTGAAACTAAGGGGACTAAATGAAAAATATCTGCTAAAAAAAATTTTCAGGAATAAACTTCCTTCCGGAACAATAAACAGAACAAAACATCCCTTCAGAGCCCCGGTAAACAAATTATTTGAAAACAATTTGTGGATTCTTGATGAATACTGCTCTGATGAAAAGCTTAAGGATACCGGCTTCTTTAATCCTGAAAAAACCAGTATGCTCATAAAGAAAGTTCGGATGCGTTCTAAGTTTTCCGAAACAGATAACATGGCACTAACAGGTATTTTATCTGCGCAGATAATTTATTATTCATTAATGAAGAATTATAAGTCTTCTGCCGGGTTAGAAAAACCTAACCACATTTTTGATTTTAGAACTAACAGGGAGAGTATTTAATGAAATTTCATTATGATTCAATTAATATTGATGCCCCTGCCGAGGCAGAGAATATTATATATAATATAAAGAATTTAATTTCCACGAAATTGAAGAAAAGAGGTGCTGTTATAGGAATCAGCGGCGGCTTAGATTCATCTGTTGTTCTGGCATTGTGTGCAAAAGCCCTCGGTCCAAAGCGTGTCCTCGGAGTAATGCTGCCGGAAAAAGATTCATCCGGCGATAGTATGCTTTTAGCGGAAAATGCAGCCCGTAACTATAATGTACCGGTAGTTGTTGAAGACCTGACGAATGCTCTTAGAGGCTTTAGGTGTTATTTCCGGAGAGATGAAGCGGTTATGAAGATCTTCCCTGAATATAACTCTTCATATAAAATGAAAATAAGCTTATCATCTGAGAAAATAGAAAGGCTTAATTGCTTTCACATTACTGCAATATCTCCGGAGGGAATTATAAAAACCGAAAGGTTACCGGCTGAAGAATATCTTCAAATAATGGCAGCATCAAACCTGAAACAAAGGAGCAGAATGAGCCTTCTGTATTATCATGCAGAAAGAAGAAATTATGCCGTAATAGGAACCGCAAATAAGAATGAACATGAGCTTGGTTTTTTTGTAAAATACGGGGATGGCGGCTCAGATATAAAACCCATTGCGCATCTTTTCAAAACACAGGTCTACCAGCTTGCTTCATATTTACAGGTACCCGAAAATATAATTTTACGCACACCTACTACAGATACTTATACTGCAGAACAAACTCAACAGGAATTTTTTTTCCAGGTACCATTTAAAATCCTGGACCGTGTATGGTATGCTATGGAAAACGGCTGCAGCCCGTCTGATACAGCAGAAGCTCTTGGAATCTCTGAACAGGAGGTAATTTCTATTGAGAATAATATCAAACAAAAAATAAAAGGGACAGAGTACCTTAGAATGGACCCTCTTTCTGTGGTTCAAAAGAAGGAGGAAACTATTTTATAATCCTTTTTTCCTGTACATGTAAAGGGAATTGTATTTACAATCTTAACGTTAATTACTGAAGGCCTGATTCCATAGTACAGAGATACTGCTTTTGTAATATCAGTTTCATTAATCCGTTCCGGTGAGGAGATCAGTATTTTAAGAGATTCATCTTCCCCTGTACATGCATTAGTTAAATGGAGTTTTGTTTCAATCATTTTTTCCACATCATCCAGGTTTAACCTGAGTCCATAAATTTTTATAAACCTTTTTAACCTTCCGCAAATATAAAACAGCCCATCTTCAGTTTTATACCCGATATCGCCTGTATAAAGAATCCCGTTAAGTTCATCCCCCTTTGATAAGTCGTTTCTTGATTCGGCATAACCAAGCATTACATTTTTTCCCTTATACACCAATTGACCGGCACTATTGGGCTGAGTAATTTCTCCATCATTATTCATTATCTCAAGCTTACCGCCGGGTATAGGAATGCCGATTGACCCTGCCTTTTCAGGAAGAAGATGCGGAGGAAGGTATGAAATTCTTGCAGTGGCTTCAGTTTGTCCGTACATTACGTAAAAATTTCTTTTCTTAAGTAATGATATCTGATGAAAATATCTTATTAGTTCTTCACTAAGCCGCCCGCCTGCCTGTGTCATAGTTTTCATAGATGGAAGGTCATATGTATGAAAATACGTTTTCTTAAGCAGTTCATAACTATGCGGAACGCCTGCAAATGAAGTACACTTGTATTTATCAAATATTTCCCAGAAATCTTTTAATGTAAATGACCTGTTGGTTAAAACCAGAGAACCTCCTGCTGCCATATGAGTATTAACTATGGAGAGTCCGTACGAATAACTCATTGGGAGTGAGTTTATTGCCCTGTCATTCGGTTTAATATTAAGGTAACTTATTATTGATGCTGCGTTAGATTCCAGGTTGCTGTAAGAAAGACGGACAAGCTTTGGGGATCCGGTAGTGCCTGAAGTTGAAAGAAGTACGGCAAGTTCTTTATATAAAGGGGGAAATTCTTTATGCTTTTTAACTGATAAGAACATATCTTCAGCACCATTGCTTATATAATCATCGGAGGGAACAGGAAGCCTTGAAAAAATGATTTCCGGCGAATAAGTTAAAATTAGTTCACTTTTAATTTCATCATTAAGTTTGCCGTCCAGAAGCAGAACAGTATGCCCTGCTTCCAAAAGAGCAAGGTAACGGATTATTGTTTGATAATTTTGTTCACAGAAAAGAAAAGCGAGTTTTTTATCCGCCGATCTTATAGTATTAACTAATTTTTTTACTTGTTGTTCAGCATCTGAATAAGTAAGAATTTTGTTATGATCATGATCTATTAAAAAAATGTCCCGTGAATTACCGGAGAAAAATTTCATCGCATCTCCTCAAGGAAGGATAAACTAAAGATTAATATAACCACATTTATAAAAATCAAAAGCACACGGAA
>JAWOJF010000196.1:0-2589 GCA_046481785.1 Ignavibacteriaceae bacterium
ACCGAATGAAAAATATATACGTTTCTACCGATGATGGCTCTGAGGGTTTTAAGGGAACTGTTGTTGAACTGCTTGATAAACATATCGATATATTAAAATCAGATAAAGTTAAAATATTTGCATGCGGCCCTAACGCTATGCTGAGAGCATTAAAGGAGTTTACAGTTAAGAATAATATTGATTGCGATGCATCTCTTGAATGTGCTATGGCTTGCGGTTTTGGTATCTGCCAGGGATGCCCTATTGAGGCTGTAAACCGTCCTGAGAAATATTATCTCGTTTGTAAAGATGGTCCAATATTTAATGTTAAAGATGTGGAAATATGAACCAGGCAGAAAAAAATATAGATCTATCAGTTCAGGTTGGGCCGCTAAAATTCCGTAATCCCATTTTACTGGCATCCGGCACAGTTGGTTATGGCAATGAGATAGCTGAATTTATTGATCTTTCTAAAATTGGCGGAATAGTAACAAAATCTTTAAGTTTAAAACCCAGAAAGGGAAATCCTCCTCAGAGAATAGTTGAAACTCCAGCCGGAATGATTAATGCTATCGGACTTGCAAATGTTGGTGTTGAGGAGTTTATAAAAGAAAAAATTCCGTTTCTTAAAAAATACGATGTTCCACTTATATGTAATATTGCTGCAAGTTCGGTGGAGGAATATGTTGAATGTACAAAGATATTAACTTCGGAAGAGTCAATAACAGCTTTTGAAATAAATGTTTCATGCCCCAATGTTAAAGAAGGGGGGCTTCAGTTTGGCAACGATGTTTCTGCAGTTGGAAAAATAACAGAAAAAGTTAAAGCAGTTACTAACAAACCGGTTATTATAAAACTTTCCCCAAATGTTTCATATATATCGGAATTTGCAAAGGCTGTTAAAAATGCGGGTGGCGATGCAGTTTCAGCAATAAATACTCTTGTCGGAACAGCCTTCGATATTTTTACACGGAAACCGAAGATATTTAATGTTAACGGCGGACTTTCAGGGCCGGCAATAAAACCAGTGGCACTTGCCAAGGTTCTTGAGATAAGGCAAAAAGTAGATATACCTGTAATAGGTATTGGCGGAATTATGAACTGGAAAGATGTAATTGAATTTATGATTGTTGGTTCATCGGCGGTACAGCTTGGTACTGTAAACTTTATAAATCCCATAGCGGCTATTGAAATTCTGGAAGGACTAAAAGAGTACTGCGTTAAACAAGGTGTTGAGAAATTATCTGAATTAACCGGCTCATATAAAATTTAAGATGACTATAGAACAGGGACTTGAGAAGTTATATTCTCTTCATACTTTTGGAATAAAACTGGGGCTGGATAATATCCTGAACTTTCTTGAAGTGCTTGGTAATCCTCAGCTTAAATTAAAAACATTCCATGTTGCCGGGTCAAACGGAAAGGGAAGTACGTCTGCTTTTGTATCTAGTATATTAAGGGAGTTCAAATACAAGGTAGGGTTATATACTTCACCTCATTTCGTTAGGTTTAACGAAAGAATAAAAATTAATAACAGTGAAATCCCGGATTCATACGTTGCAGAATTTATATCAAATTATGAAAAGTATATTGATGAAATGCAGCTTACCTTTTTTGAAGTAACAACAGCAATGGCTTTTAAGTACTTTCAGGAACATAATATTGATTATGCGGTTATTGAAACAGGGCTGGGGGGAAGGCTGGATGCTACAAATGTTTTGAATCCCTGTGCAGTAATAATTACTTCTATAAGTATGGAACATACTGCCATTCTTGGAGATACAATAAAAAAAATTGCATCTGAAAAAGCGGGAGTTATTAAAAACGGTGGCAAAGTCTTTACCGGAATACTACCCGATGAAGCTGATTCTGTTATTGAAGAAAAATGTAAAGAAACCAGTTGTGAATTATTCAGACTTAACGAATATATAAATAAAAAACATGGTTCTATAGAATTATATACTGAAGAAATTGAACTGGATGACTGGACGATGCCTTTAAGGGGGGACTATCAAAAATTCAATGCTGCCCTTGCAGGGCTGGCAGTTTCTAAAGTTCTTGATGTAACAGATTTTAACTCTATCCATACAGGGATTAAAAATGTAATTAAAAACACGGGTATACAGGGGAGATATGAGTATTTTCATATTGAACCCGATATCATATTTGATTCTGCCCATAATCCGGAAAGCACTTCTCATTTTATATCCGAGTTCCGGAAAGATTACAAAAAATATGAAAAACGTATTTTACTTTTTGGGGCAATGAGAGACAAAGCCATTAAGGAGATGCTTGCTTCAGCTGCAGAATATTTCGATGAAATTTATGTTACTAAAGTCAATAATGAACGCTCCTGCAGTATTGAAGAACTTGAAAAAACAGCCAAAGAAATTAACATTAATGTAAAACCGGAAGAAAGGCCAGCAGGGTTAGTAACCAGGGTTATTGAGGGAAATAAGAACAATTGTTTAGTGGTACTTGGAAGCATGTACCTGGTAGGTGAGATAAAAACTTCTCTTCAAAATGATAAATTAGCTTGACATTCTTTTTAAGAAGATGTATGTTTCGATCAAACCTCTTGTTCCTTTCAACTATTAAACAATTGATTTT
>JAWOJF010000198.1:0-7123 GCA_046481785.1 Ignavibacteriaceae bacterium
CCAATATCCGGTACCAGTTTTTTAACTTTATGTATAAGATTATAATAATCATCAACCTTATATCTTCTTCTCATTGATCTTAAAATTTTCGGGCTGCCGCTCTGCAGCGGAATATGAAAATGTTTGCACATTTTTTCGCTGCTTGCAGTTAGTTCCAGTATCTCATCTGTTAAAAGATTTGGTTCTATGGAACTGATTCTTATTCTAAAATCTCCCTCAATTTTCACCATTTTGTAAAGCAGGTTAATTAAGTTCATATCAACAGATTTGCCATAATCTCCAACATTAACACCGGTAAGTATTATTTCTTTGTAGTCATTGTCAATCAACTTCCTGAACTCATCAAGAGCATTTGCCGGATTCATGCTCCTGCTTTCACCGCGGGCAAGAGGTATTGTACAGAAGGAACATTTATAATCGCACCCATCCTGAATTTTAAAAAATGCTCTTGTACGGGCATCTGCATCTGTAGAGTGTGCCGGCCCAAATTCATTAAGCTGCTGGGTTGGAGATACATAGATGCAGGATACATCTTTTTTTTCAAAATTTTCAAGGAGAGAAAAAAGTTTAAATTTTTCGTTGCTTCCTAGTACAGCATCAACTCCATCAATTGAAGATATTTCTTCCGGGCGAAGCTGGGCATAACAGCCGGTTACTACAACAAAGGCTTCCGGATTTTGCCTTAAGACTCTTCTTACAAGCTGCCTGCATTCTTTTTCTGCATTTTCTGTAACAGAGCATGTATTAAAAACATAAACATCAGCTTTCTCTTTAAAATCAACAATTTCATATCCTTTATTAAGGAATTGATTTCCGATTGTTGATGTCTCAGAAAAATTAAGCTTGCATCCTAAAGTATGTAAAGCAACTTTGTTTGGCATATATCCTTTTTTTGAACAAGTAAAAATAGGGTAAAACAATCAGAATTGAAATTAAGGGGGAAATGATTACCCTGTTTTAGATACAATAAAACCACTATTGCTTCAATGTACATCATTTATTAAATTCCTTACATATTTTCACATTTGGAAATGAAAGGGGTATCTTAATACGGGGATTGTCTTAAGATATACTGGGGATATACTTCTACACAAAAAATTCACTAAACAAGTAATCCTGCAAACCCTCATATGCCGCAATTTTTATAATTGCAGACCAGTTTTTTTAACGCAGAAATCTGCCGATAAATTACAAGAAAGCATGAGGTGGTTATGAAAAAAACTTTTCTGTTCCTGCTGTGCTTGCCCTATATTTTAATTTTTTCTCAGGTTAAAACCGGTGATGAAGCTTTGGGTACCCGAAGCTACGAGGATTTTCAACAGCCGAAATTATGCGGTACTTCCTGCCATAAAGATTTTTATATGCAGTGGCAGCAGGCAATGATGTCGCAGGCATATACACATCATTGGGATGAAATAGAATATTTTAAGCTTGCAGTGCCTCACGCCGAAAAAGATAAAATGGTTGAAGGTGTTAAAGCAGGCTGTAACGGGTGTCATACCCCAATTGCTTTTTTGGCGGGTGATGTACCGCCTCCATTCCCTTCAGAGAATTCCCGGGCAAATGAATCTGTTTCATGCGATGTCTGCCATACAATAACAGGTTTTTCCGGCGATACACCCTATAACTTTAATTACATATCAGAACCCGGTAATACAAAATATGGCCCCCGCGGGGGAGCAGCTTCTCCCGAACATAAACTGATGAAAAGTGATTTTCTGAAAACTGCTGAATTCTGCGGTACCTGCCATAATGAAATGAGTCCTTACGGTGTTTGGGTTAAGTCAACTCATCTTGAATGGAAAGAAGGCCCTTATTCTGCAGAAGGAGTCAGGTGTCAGAATTGCCATATGACGTATGCAGAATCAAGGCCGGCATCAATGGGAGTAATACACAAGGATGCAAGACAGCACTTATTTCATGGTGCTCATGATCCCGGAAAAGTAAAAGGTACTATAGAACTTCGGATTCATCCTGATATTAAGGAAGCAGAACCGGGTGAAGCAGTTAAATTTACGGTTGCACTTTTTAATCAAAAAACCGGGCATAAATTCCCATCAGGATCTGTTGAAGACAGGATTGTATGGATGCATGTTGAAGCAGTAGATGCAAAGGGTAAAACATTTCATATACCTGTTGATAAAAAAGGATTTGAAGGAGAAGAATATACCATTGGTTCACCAGCGCTTGCTTACCAGGATATGGGGATTGCTTTAGATGATCCCGATTTTAAAGGAGTTGAAAGAGACGGAATACCTGCGGGTGACCGTATATTCAGAATGCCTTATTTTGATCCCCAGGGAAGAATGACTATCCAGCAGTGGAATACTAAATCATTGGGTGTTGATTATAGAATTGGTCCAAGAGAAACAAAGATAGAAACATGTACTTTTATTCTGCCGAATGATATATCTCCCGGTGATTTAAAAATTACTGCTGTACTGAATTATCAAAAGCTTGTAAAACCCGTTGCAGATTTCCTTGAAGTGCCTGCAGATGAATCAGAAATAATAAAAGTAAATGAACATTCCACATCAATAACAGTATTACCATAGGGGGAAATATGAAAAAGCTGATTTTAGTTTTGTTCCTTTTAGTGATGGTATCTGATTATTCTTTTGCAATACCTGCTTTTGCACGTAAATATAATATGACATGCAAAACATGCCACTCACCATTTCCAAACTTAAAGCCATATGGAGATGAGTTTGCCGGCAATGGTTTTGTCCTTTCAGATCAGGATGCTCCCCGTTATTTTGTAGAAACAGGGGATGATGAACTTAATCTTATACGGGATATTCCGTTAGCACTTAGACTTGAAGGCTATTTAACTTATAACAACGGCAACCAGGAACAGTTTGATATGACTGCTCCTTATTTGCTAAAGCTTCTTTCCGGTGGTACTATAGCTAAAGATGTGTCTTACTATTTTTATTTTTTCCTTAGTGAAAGGGGAGATGTAGCCGGAATTGAAGATGCTTTTATTATGTTTAATAATCTTATTGGTGAACTTGATGTTTATGTCGGGCAATTTCAAATATCTGATCCTTTATTTAAACGTGAGCTTCGCTTAACACTGGATGATTACCAGATATACCGGACTAAAATCGGAACTTCAAATTTAGATCTTACCTATGATAGGGGTATAATGTTAACTTATGGATTTGATACCGGAACAAACCTGACTTTTCAGTTATTAAATGGAAGCGGTATTGGCAGTGCAAATGTCTTCAGGAATTTTGACAATGATAAATTTAAAAATTACCTGGGACGTGTATCGCAGGATATAGGTGATCATTTCAGGATAGGTGCATTCGGCTTTTGGGGAAAAGAAAAAATAAGTGATGTGGTTGATAACGAAGTAAATATGTTCGGTCCGGATCTTTCTGTTACGATAGATCCGCTGGAATTAAATGTACAATACCTTTACAGAGTGGATCAAAATCAAATTCCTGAACCGACTGCCGAACGGGACACCGAAGGCGGTTTTGCAGAATTAATTTACCGTCCCGATGGAGATAACAGCAAATGGTATGCAGTTGGGTTGTATAATTTTATTAATTCAAATATAGAATCTTATGACCTGGAGACTATTACCGGTCATTTTGGATACATGCTTAACAGGAATGTAAGGCTAACCACTGAGTTCACATATAATGTTACTAATGAATTTGGAACAATTGGTGTAGGGTTTGTAACGGCGTTTTAAAACAAATTTTATTTTCCCTCTCCTTACTAAGGAGAGGGGAGGGTGAGGTCGATGTGCCGCTCTTCCGGAGCCAAGACCATGTTTTTGTTTTTCAATCAACTAATGCGCGCTGCTATGCAGCTTAGCTCCATACTTTTAATTGTTCTAAGCTGCAGAGCAGCGGCATATCAGTAGATATATTGGGAAACAAAAACAACAAGCTTCAGAGAAGCGGCACAAGAGTTATAATATGGCGTGAATAAATAAAATTGTAGTTAGGTTGCCAATAGTATGATTTAATTTTTTACACACAAATTACTAGTCTGTCCTACAGTTTAAAAACAAAAAAGCGGGCATTGCTGCCCGCTTTTTTCATACACTATATAAATATAGCTATTGTTTCTTATCAGCCTGTGAGTCTTCAGGAACTTCGAAGATAGGGAAGTCTGAAGTATCAACTGAACCGGTATCTATGGTCTGGATTTCCTGAACAGATACCCTGTCAAGTTTGTGTTTATCAAGATAAGCCCTTATTTCATCTTCAGACTTTTCTTTCAACACTGCAATTGCACTAAGAACAATCTTTTTATTTTCCTTATCAAATTCAATTACTTTTAACTGTAACGGATCATCAACAGGAAAATGGTTGGCTATATTTTTAATCTTTGATGGAACTAACTGTGTTGAAGGTACAAAACCGTCAACCTTTTCAGGAAGTTCTGCAATCAATCCTTTTTCAATTATTCTAACAACTTTACCTTCGGCAATTGTACCAACAGTATAAAGTTTTTCAAAGTTGTTCCATGGATTGTCTTCAACCTGTTTATGTCCGAGAGAAATCTTTCTCTGTTCAACATCAACACCAAGGACAATCACTTCAAGCTTCTCGCCTTTTTTAACAACTTCGCCGGGGTGGCGTATTTTTTTAGTCCATGATAAATCAGATATATGAACTAAACCGTCCACACCAGGTTCAAGTTCAACGAACACACCAAAATTGGTTAAGTTGCGGGCAATACCTGTATGTCTTGAACCTACAGGATATTTAGCCATTAAAGATTCCCATGGATCGGGTTCAAGCTGTTTGATACCGAGGGATATCTTCTTGTCATCTTTATCAAGGCTGAGGATAACAGCTTCAACAAGCTGTCCCATAGCAACAACCTGTGAAGGATGCTTAATGTGCTGTGTCCAGCTCATTTCTGAGTTATGGATAAGGCCTTCAATACCTTTTTCAATTTCAATAAATGCGCCGTAATCTGTAAGAGATACAACACGTCCGGATACTTTATCGCCGATTTTATATTTGTTCTCGATATCTTCCCATGGATGGGGTAATAGTTTCTTTAAGCTTAGTGATATTCTCTTTTTCTCTTCATCAAAATCTGTAACAACAACTTTAATTGTCTGGTCAAGTTTAACAACTTCATTAGGATGGTTAATTCTTCCCCAGCTTAAGTCAGTAATATGAATAAGGCCGTCAACGCCGCCTAAATCAACAAACACGCCGAAGTCGGTAATAGCTTTAACTGTACCTTCCAGGATTTGTCCTTTTTCAAGACTGTTAAGTATAGCATGTCGCTGGTCAGCAATTTCTTCTTCAACAAGAACTTTATGGGAAACCACAACGTTTTCAGTAGGTATATTAACTTTAACAACCTTGAAGTCCATTGTCTGGCCGACAAAAGCGTCAAAGTCACGGATAGGACGGATATCGATTTGTGAGCCGGGAAGAAATGCTTCCATACCCATTAAGTCAACAACCATTCCACCTTTAATTCTTTTAAGAATTTTACCCTGTATTATTTCACCGGTTTCATGTGCATTTACAACTTTTGACCATATTCTTAAAAAGTCTGCTCTTGATTTGCTGAGAACAAGATTACCTTCCTGGTCTTCAACACTTTCAAGAACTACTTCAACTTCTCTACCGACTTTAATTTCTTCGTTCTCATGAAACTCACCTTTGGGAATTGAGCCTTCAGACTTGAAGCCGACATCAAGAATTACATTGTCTCCCTGTACTCTAACGATCTTACCTTTAATAAGTTCGCCTTCTTTTACATCCCTGAATGAATCGGAATAAAGTTTTGCTAACGCTAAGAATTCTTCCTGCGAATATTCTTCCTGATTGAAACTCTTTTTCGCTTTTTCGTAATCCTCAACAGTCACACTATTTTTCATCGATTCTTTTTTCTCTTCGGACATTTATCCTCCGGATAATATTTTTGTTCTGCTCTTACTACTTAAGCCATCCAAAGTAATAATAACAGAAAATTTAGTTATACATGTCTATTATGATGGCTATTTAAAATTTATTAATAATACTGTTTAATAATCTTATTTTTATTCCTTTATCCGGAACTCAATTCCTAGTTGTTTTGCCACTTTCCTTACATTATCAAGAATTATCTCTACCTGTTCATCAATTGTCACTTTCGAAGTATCAACTTCAACTGCACCGGGAGCTTTGGTCAGCGGACTTATTTCTCGTGTGGAATCAATAAAGTCACGCTTAGCAATGGCTTCTTTCATTTCTTCAATAGGAACAACTATACCTTTTTCATTAAATTCTTTTGCTCTTCTAAGAGCTCTCTGTTCAACATCAGCGGTAAGGAAAATTTTTATATCAGCTTCGGGGAAAACAACAGTACCAATATCCCTTCCTTCCATTACAATTCCGCCATCGGAACTTTTCATCTGCTGCTGCTTTTGAACCAGGGCTTTCCTTACACCTTCAAGCTTGCTTACATCACTTACATTTGCGTTTACTTCGGCTGATCTTATTTCTTCTGTAACATCTTCTCCGTTGATAGTTACATTAGTTTTGCCTTCGCTAAACTTAAGTCTTATATCCGATTCTTCAGCAAGCTTAATAATTTTATCTTTATCAGATAATATATTCTGCTTCATTGCCAAAAGGGTAACGGCTCTATACATTGCTCCTGTGTCAATGTATAGATATCCCAGTTTCCGGGCGACCAGTTTAGCCGAAGTGCTTTTTCCGGAGCCGGCCGGGCCATCAATTGCAATAATTAACCCTTTGGACATAGACCACAAAAATAATCATTAAATAATAATTTTCAAAAACAGAATCCGGTATATTTTACGGAATATATGAAGGGAAAATAGCATGATTTACCCGGAATTAGGCTAAAACAGAGTTTGCAGTGGGCCACTACATATGGCTTTTAGAAAGATTCTGTTAAAAAATACCGTTTGGAGGGCAACCAGCCTGCCTGCACTGTACTAAGTATGGTTATAACTACCCTGGTATTTTCTTCTCACTTACTGAGATTATGCTACAATAGTATATTCATCAAAACTTACTTTTGCGACCAGCCGCTTTACAATTTATTTCAGCAGCAGCATTTTAAGTGTGTGTGTATTTTTCCCTGCTGAAACTCTGCAGATATAAGTTCCGCTTACAACTTT
>JAWOJF010000406.1:0-6387 GCA_046481785.1 Ignavibacteriaceae bacterium
CTGTAATTAGTGCAGATGACATATCAAAAAAAATACTTGCCGGCGATAAGGTTGTTAAAGAAAAAATCATTAAAGCATTTGGTGCTGAATCTTTCAGGAACGGGGAAATAAATAAAAAATACCTTGCCGGGAAAATATTTCCTGATCCGGCAAACGTAGTTAAGGTTAATTCTATCCTTCATCCCAAAGTAATTAAAGAAACCGAAATTCTCCTAAATAATCATCTAAAGGATAATGATCTGGTATTTGTTGAAGCTGCGTTAATATATGAAGCCGATATGGAATTTCTTTTTGATTATGTGGTATTAATTACTGCCGATGAAAAGATAAGAATGCGGCGTAAGGTAATTCCGCACAACGGGATTACAGAACAGGATTTTATTAAAAGGAATGAAAACCAAATTCCGGATGAAGAAAAAAAGAAAAGGGCCGATTTTGTGTTTATTAACAACGGCACTATTGATGAACTGAAAATTAAAGCTGATTTCCTCATTTTAACTTTGAAAGGATTACTAAAGGTAAATGATTAAAGTAGCATACCAGGGTGAACGGGGAGCTTTCAGTGAAATAGCATCAAAAAAATATTTTGGGAGCAAAATATCTCTCTCTCCTTCTTTTACTTTTAATGATGTTTTTGCAAAGGTTAAAAAATCACAGGTGGATTACGGAGTACTGCCTGTAGAAAATTCACTTTATGGCAGTGTGTTTGAAACTTATGATTTACTGCTTAATTACTCACTTACTATAACTGGTGAGATAAATCTTCAGATAAACCATTGCCTGATTGCTAAGGAAAATTATAAACTTTCTGAAATAAAAAAAGTTTATTCCCATCCTCAGGCACTTGGACAATGTTCGGATTTTTTAAAAACTTTAAAGAATGCCCGGATTATTCCCGCATATGATACAGCAGGTTCAGCGCTTATTGCTTTGAAGGATAATGAAGAAGTTACTGCCGCTGTTACAAGCAGGGAAGCAGCAGAGATATACGGTTTAAAAATTCTTAAAAGCAATATTCAGAACAATAAGGAAAATTACACCAGGTTTTTAGTAATAAGCAGGAAAGCCGGAAAAGGTAAAATTGATAATCCGAAAACATCAGTCTGTTTCGAGTTGAAAAGCATGCCGGGGGCTTTATTCAGGGCTTTAAGTGTATTTGCTCTGAGAGATATTGATCTTGTTAAGATCGAATCACGCCCCATTCCGCATAAACCTTTCCAGTATATTTTTTATGCCGATTTGTTAGGCAGTTCTAAAGACAAAAAAGTAGATCTGGCATTAAAACATTTATCGGAAATTTCGATTAATATTAGGAACTTTGGAACTTATCAGGCGGGCAAAACCCACAAATCCTGATATAGTTTTAAAAACGTAGCACAGGCTTTAGCCTGTGATTTTTTATAAATAAAACCCTTAACACAGGCTAAATCCTGTGCAGCAAAATAATCTGGGGAATTCATAACATTACTCAAAAGGTGATACAGTGTCTTTTATAAATGATGCAATTGTTGCAGTAGTAAAAAAAATGCCCAAATCATTGGTTTGGCAGTTCTCAAAAAAGTATATAGCCGGCAAAACTTTAGATGAAGCCGTAAGCTTTGTAAAAAATCTGAACTCCAAAGGTATACATGCTACCCTTGATGTACTTGGAGAATCGATTAAAAATAAAGAAGAAGCTGTAAGCGCAAAACAGGAAGGATTAAATGTTCTTGAAGCTATAGTTAGGAATAATTTAATGGCAAATCTTTCAATTAAACCTACTCAAATGGGACTAAGTATAGATGAGGAATTTGCTTATAACACTGTTCACGAACTGGTAGAAAAAGCTAAAAGCATAAATAATTTTGTAAGAATTGATATGGAGGATTCTCCATACACAGATAAAACAATTACTCTCTTCAAAAGACTGCATGAAAAATTTGACTGCGCAGGCATTGTTCTTCAGGCTTATCTTAAAAGAACCTATGATGATGTAATGCATCTTAATCCTCTGGGCACCAATTACAGGCTGTGTAAAGGGATATATGTAGAGCCGGCAGAAATAGCATATAAGGGTAAACAGGCTGTAAGAGATAACTTTGTTAAAGTACTTGAAGCGATCCTTAAGGGGGGTAACTATGTAGGCATAGCTACTCACGATGAATATCTTATTAAAGAGGCATACCGTTTAATAAAAGAATTAAATATTCCAAAAGATAAGTTTGAATTCCAGATGCTGCTGGGTGTCAGAGAAGATTTACGTGATAAAATAAATGCCGACGGGTATAAAATAAGGATATATGTACCGTTTGGAAAAGACTGGTTTGCATATTCTACCCGCAGGTTAAAAGAGAATCCGCAGGTTACTATGCATATAGTAAAAAACGTGTTTGGAATTAAATAGTCTCTCAAATTGTATGGATGTATGCAGATATGAATGTATGTTTTAAATTCATACAACCATACATATATTCATTTATACCCTTTTAATTTCTGCGTTCATGCAAGTCATGCTTTTAATTTAAGCAGAGTGTGATTAACTTTATGAAAATAAAAAAAGAGAACGAATGAATATTTTGGGAATTGAGAGCTCTTGTGACGAAACTTCTGTTGCCGTTATTTCCAATGAAAAGTTAACAGCAAATTTAATATCTTCACAAGATTTCCATAGAAATTACGGGGGAGTAGTACCCGAATTATCAAGCCGTGCACACCTGCAGATTATTATCCCCCTGGTTAAGGACGCTTTAAATAAATCCGGCCTGCAGTTAAAAGATATGGATGTTATATGTGCAACCGCCGGACCCGGTTTAATTGGTGCCCTGCTGGTTGGACTAACCTTTGCTAAAGGTCTGGCATATTCGCTTAACAAACCTTTTGTTCCGGTTAACCACATTGAGGGGCATATTTATTCTGGTTTTTTAATGGATGAAAAACCTGAATTTCCTTTACTTGCTTTGGTGGTTTCAGGCGGGCATACCCTTTTACTTATGGTTAAAAGTTATACTGAAATTATAAAACTTGGTTCAACAGTGGATGATGCAGCCGGTGAGGCGTTTGATAAAGTGGCAAAAATGCTTGGCATGGGCTACCCTGGCGGACCAAAAATACAGAAAGCTGCTGCCGCCGGGAATCCGGATAAAATTGATTTTCCTGTGGCTGATTTAAAAGGTAAGTATGATTTTTCTTTCAGCGGTTTAAAAACTTCGGTACTAAGGTATATTCAAAAAAATTACACTGATAATAAAAATATTCCGGAACAGGATCTGAATGATATTGCTGCTTCATTTCAAAGATCTGTTATTAAAGCATTAATTAGAAATGCTGAAAAGGCTTTAAATAAATTTGATTTTAATTCTGTCTCTCTTGTTGGCGGGGTTGCAGCCAATGCCGAATTAAGAAATGCCCTTACAAACCTGGCTCAAAAGTATAATAAAAAAATAGTAATACCTGACCTGCAGTACTGCGGTGATAATGCTGCAATGATCGCCTTCCGCGGACAGAAATTATTTGAAGCAGGGGGAAGCCGCGATCTTACATACAGTCCGTATCCTGGTTTAACGGATAAACATTTTAAAGCATAATTTTGTTATTAACACCTTTCCCGTCAATTTTTCAAAGAATTTATTTATCTTTGAATAATGGATAATATTTACAAAAAAATTGAAACCGAGCTTAATTCGCTGTCAGTGGATGAGCGGAATGAAATACTTAATAAACTGCGAAATGAAGTTGATTCTATAGACAGGCAGCTTGTTCATCTTATTAGTAAAAGGACACTTCATTCAGTTTTAATCGGCAGGGTAAAACGTTCACTTGGGTTGCCGACTTATTCTCCGCAGAGAGAGAAAGACGTTGCACAGAAGATTTCCTCTTATGTTGAGGAACCTTTAACCAAAGAAGCCCTTATAAGAATTTATGAAAGAATACTTGATGAATCGCGTGCAATTCAGCGTGAGGAGGCTAATAAAGGGAATATATTTAAGATATCCGGCGAAAAGATGAAGACAGGTTTTAGAAATTTATTATCACGAAAACAGTTTATTGCAGTAATAATTTTTTTTATTGGTATACTGGCTCTGTTATATTTTACTTTTTTTACTGCAAATTATTATCCGGGTGAGGCACCAAAACGATTTGAAATAAGAAAAGGTGAAACGCTGTCGCAGATAACCGATAATTTATATACTAATGAGATCATTCCGTCTAAAATAAATTTTAAAGTAGCGGCCTTCCTTTATGGTGCTGAAAGAAAAATAAGAGCAGCAAGATACAGCATACCTAACGGACTGAATTATCTTGATCTGCTGGAATTATTTATTTCCGGTGATGCTGATTTTTTAAAAACAGTTACAGTGCGTAATGGAGTAAGTATTCATTGGATAGCTGCAAAAATGAGGAATGATGCTTCTGTAGATTCGGCTGCTTTTGTAAGGGCTGCAACTAATCAGAAGTTTATAGATTCTGTCGGAATCAGGGCACAATCTCTGGAAGGTTACCTGCTTCCTCAAAAATATGATATATTTGAGCGAAGTTCTGCCGAGGAAGTGACAGGCATACTTTACAAAGCTTTTACTGAGTTTATAACTGATTCATTACGGCAGCGGGCAAAAGATATTGGTTACAGTCTTCATGAAATTATTACACTGGCTTCTATTGTTGAAGGTGAAACAAATAAGCGGGATGAAATGTCTGTTATTGCAGGTACGTATTACAACCGGTTAAGGATTGGCATGAGATTACAGGCAGACCCGACAGTTCAATATCTGCAGCCCGGCGGATGGAAACGCCTGAAATATTCCGATCTGAATATTGATAATCCTTATAATACTTATAAATATGCCGGACTTCCCCCTGGGCCAATTAACAACCCGGGAAAGGATGCAATACTGGCGGCATTTTATCCGGAAAAACATAAATATTTATTTTTTGTAGCGGATGGAAACGGCGGGCATAAATTTTCGGAATCGTATACTCAACATCTTCGTCTTGTAAGAGAATATAGAGAATGGCTGAAATCACAAAAAAAACCTTAAAATACTTAACGCTTTTAATTGCCGGGCTATTGCTTGCAAACTGCGCAAATCAATTACCCCCCGGCGGGGGTGATATTGACCGTACTCCCCCTGAGATTATTGAAGTATACCCGGCAGAGGGTACAACCAATTTTAATGACGATTATTTTGAAATCGGGTTCTCGGAATATGTTGATAAACGTTCTGTGCAGGATGCAATTTTTATTTCCCCTGCCGTTGATGGTCAGCTTGAACTTGATTGGAGCGGAAAATATGTGCGGGTCATCTTTCCCGGTCAGCTTAGAGAAAATACTACGTATGTTATAACTATCGGCACCGACCTTGTTGACTACAATAATAAAAACCGGATGGCAAATGCATATACGCTTACATTTTCCACTGGTAATGAGATTGACAGGAGAGTTGTAACAGGAAGAGTTTATGAGCCAAAGCCTGAAGGAGTTTTAATTTTTGCTTATCAGTTAATTCCGCCGGGGGAACCCGGATACGAAGATACACTCCTTAATTATAAGCCTGATTATATTTCACAAACCGGTACTAACGGTTCATACAGTCTGGGCGGTTTGGCAGCAGGCTCTTACAGAATTTTTGCGGTTAAGGATGAATTCCGTGATCTGCTTTTTCAACCGGGACAAGATAAAATAGGTGTCCCTTTTACAGATATTACACTTTCCGAAACAGATACTCTTTATACTAACCTTAATTTTTATCTGATTAATGCAGATACATCTGCTCCAAGACTATTAACTGCTGTTATGACAGATCAGTTTCACTTCCTGCTTAATTTAAGTGAGGAATTTGATTCCACTTTTATAAGAGCAGATAATTTTTTTATATATGATTCAACTGCCGGAACTAAAAATAATGTGTTATATGCATATAAAGGAAACACTAAACCAACAGAACTGGTTCTTGTAACTGATGCAGCTTTCCCGGTTGAGAACTCAATATATTTATTTGCTGACTCTTTAGCTGATAAGTCCGGCAATGTTTATTTATCTGATTTTGCGGCTGTTACAGTAAGTGACAGGGCAGATACTATCGCTCCCACAATATTCAAATCATCACCACTTGCTGATTATGATAAGGTTGATTACCAGGGGCAAAGCTTCTATTTTGTGTTGAATGATGCAGTTGATTCTGCTGAGGCAAAACAGGGCATTTCTTTTACTGATACTTCCGGTAATAAAATAAATTACAGTATAAATTTTATTGATGATGGATCGTTCTTAATTGTTCCTGCCCGTAATCTTGAACCAAAAAAAGATTATATCATTTCATTCGATTATTCCAGGTTTGTTGATGCCGCAGGTAATAAACTGGATTCGGTTTACCAATACAAATTTAGTACTATCACCGGCCTGGATTTTAC
>JAWOJF010000019.1:0-3759 GCA_046481785.1 Ignavibacteriaceae bacterium
TAATTGACAGCCCTGAGTCTACTATATCTTCAACAATTATCAGGTCCCTTCCGTTAACATCACAATTCAGCTCTTTAAGCATAGTTACTTTTCCCGATGATATTTTTTCATCACCATAGCTAGATAGCTTAAAAAAGTCAACTTCGCAGTCTATATCAACATTTTTAATCAAGTCGGATAAAAAACGGAACGCACCATTTAACACACCAATAAAAACAGGCGTTTTTCCTCTATATTCTTCAGAAATTTGCTGTCCCAATTCTTTCGCCCGTATCTGTATCTGTTCTTCAGTAATAAAAGGTACAAAAATATCCTTGCCAATTTTAATCCCTGTTTTTGGAGCAGTTTGTTCTTTTTGATCAGTATTTATATCAGGCATATCTGGTAAACCTTTTTTGTGGATTTTTTAATTTTAAATCTTTCGTCTATTCTTAAACCTATAACCCAGACAATCCTGCCGTCATTTGTAAGAACCAACTGCTTTTTTTTGTCTGTAGAAGTCACTTTCTGATCATTCAGAAAGTCCGATATTTTTTTTGAACCTTTCAGCCCCAGGGGATTAAATCTATCCCCTTCTTCCCAGCATCTTAAAATAAAATCTTCTTTAATATTATCAGCGGAAATATATTCTACTAAACGGTTATTTGGAAATTTTTCAGGTATTTTAACATCATTATTTATAAAAAAAGTATGTCCGTTCAGCTTAATTTTTTCACCGGCTTTTATTTTCACGTGTTCAAAATTATCAGGAACTGTATTTTTATAAATGAATATTTCAGTTCTCTCCCTGGCTCCGGTTAAATTTCCGGATAAATTAACCTTTGTACCTGTTTCTTTTTTTATTAAAGATAAGATTTTTATTATATCCTTAAACGTTATGGGATTATAAAAGTTTCTTTCAATCAGCAATTTCAATATTTCTGTTCTTTCAGAGTCATTTATACCGGCAATTTTATCAACATTAACTTTAACAGTGCCGTCCTGAACATTATAATAAGATTCAAGCTCTCCTGCCAGTTTTTTATCAGATTCTTTTAATAAATTCCTAAAAATAAATGATGATGATAGGATTGTATTTTCAAAGGATGGATTCAGTCTTTTTTTAATTAAAGGAATAATTTTGTTTCGGATATAATTTCTCTCATAGTCATTAGATAAATTACTCCTATCCAGCCGGAAGTTAATCTTATTCTGTTTTAGATATTTAAGTATTTCCTCTTTTGATAAGATCATTATGGGGCGGATAATATTATCTCTTATTACGGGGATACCGGCAGCTCCTCTAAGCCCTGCCCCTTTAATTAAATTAAGGAGCACTGTTTCTGCATTATCACCCGAATTATGAGCAGTTGCTATTTTGGTAAATCCTTCCTGATCAGAAATTCTTTTTAATTCGGCATAACGGACACTTCTGCCGGCTTCTTCAATCGAAATTTTCTTTTCACGGGCAATTTTTTTCACATCCCATGAAGAGGGAAAAAAACTAATACTCAAATCAGCACACATCTTCCGGCAGAATTTTTCATCCTTATCAGCTTCCTTCCCCCTGATCTGATGATTCAGATGAAAAGCCGAAATGCTTATATCAAATTTCTTTTTATACTTGTGGAAAAGATAAAGAAGAAAAACCGAATCGGGCCCGCCGCTTAAAGCAACTAAAACTCTGTCGCCCTTAACAAGCAATTCATTCTCATCAATAAACTTAATTACTTTTTGTTCGATTTTTTTCATAATCTTCCGCAGCACAGATCAACAATCCCATTTTTGGGGTTATGCCCTGTATTACGATTTGTTTTCCATAATTCTTTCAACATACTTGCCCAGCACATCAAATTCAAGGTTAACAGTATCTCCCGGTTTTTTATCCGAAAAAATTGTTTCCTGCCAGGTATGCGGTATTATACCAACAGAAAAAGTATTGCCGCTTAATTCGGCAACCGTCATGCTTACCCCGTCTATTGCTACTGAACCTACATATATCAAATACTTTCCAAATCCTTCAGGAAAAGAAATTTTTACAAAATGACTGCTGGAAAGTTCTTTAACTTCTTCAACCTTACCGGTAGTATCAACATGTCCTAAAACAAAATGCCCGCCAAGGCGTGCATCTGTTTTTAAAGGCCTTTCAAGGTTAACCCTGCTTCCGGTTTTAAGTGAACCAAGGTTTGTCTTCTTTAGTGTCTCCTCAATGGTATCAACAGCAAAAGTGCCGGGCTGCAAATCAACCACAGTAAGGCAGCACCCGTTAATTGCTACGCTGCTCCCAATTTCAAGATCAGACATTACCTTATCAGCTTTAAAGACCAGGCGGTAACCCTCTCCGGCTGCAATTTTATCTTTTAATATTCCTGTTTCTTCAACTAATCCCGTAAACATTTATGTACCCCTAACTTAAGTTTAGTTATTCTGACAATTGAGTAAAGCTTCTTATTTATTATAATTATTATCTTATAAGTTCCACAAGAAGATCATCACCAATTCTATCAACGTTTTCAATTTTTACTTTCATTGCTTTCTTAATTGATTTTATTCCAAGCCCCTGAATTACAGGCAGGCCGCACCCAAGTATTTTAGGAGCAACAAAAAGGAAGATGTTATCGAATAAGTCCGCATGAATAAATGAAGTAAATACCCGGCTGCCACCTTCAATAAGCACAGATGCAATCTGAAGCCCGGCCAGTTGTTTTAAAGCGTCCTTAAGGTTTAATCTGCCGTCCTGGTTTTCCTTAATATATAGTACCTGTACACCCATTGAAAGCAGTTTCTTTATTTTACTTTTTTTATCAATACTTTTTTTAGAAGTTAAAATAATAAGTTTTTTATCCTGGTTATGAATAAATATCTTATGATTAATTTTTAATTTAAGATTTGTATCAATCACTATTCTTTTAGGGTTTCTGCCTTCGGTAAAACGTACAGTAAGATTCGGATCATCTTTTTCTATAGTACCGGTACCAACCAAAACGGCATCATATTTAGCACGCAGAGAGTGTACCAGCCTCCTGGAACTAACCGAAGTTATCCATTTTGATTCACCATTTTTATCTGCAATTTTACCATCAAGAGTTTGTGCAGCTTTTAATGTAACATAAGGAAGCTTTTGAGTTATATACTTGAAAAAGAATTTATTCAGGTCAACACATTCCTTTTCAAGCACACCCACTTTAACTTCCACACCGGCGGCCTTTAACTTTTTTATACCTTTACCGCTTACAAGCGGATTCATATCCAGCGTACCTATTACAACCCTCTTTATTTTACTTTCAATTATTTTAGTTACACAAGGAGGGGTTTTACCTGTGTGGCTGCATGGTTCAAGGTTAATATAGAGAGTTGCTCCTTCTACATTTTCTTTGGCAGTACTAATTGCATTTATCTCAGCATGGGCCTCACCGAACTTCTCATGAAATCCTGCACTAATAATCCTGTTATTTTTTGTAATTACACAACCTACCAAAGGATTGGGGCTAACATTACCCATACCCTTCTTTGCAATTTCCAGAGCAAGTTGTATGTATGATTCGTCAGTCAAAGAAAAATTATCCCTGGGAAAGGAAGTTTTTGAAAAATTATTTTATAGATAAGATTTCAAACTCAAGTAAGCCAGCAGGAGCTTTAACCTTAACAATATCCCCCACCTTACTCCCCATAAGCCCTTGCCCGACTGGAGAAGTTACAGAAATTTTACCCGCCTGGAAGTCTGCTTCTTCCGGTGAAACCAAAATATACTCAAATTCTTTTTTATTTTGCGTATTACGT
>JAWOJF010000087.1:0-14493 GCA_046481785.1 Ignavibacteriaceae bacterium
TAAAACTAATAAAACTCCAATCAGGTTTCCCTTCCCGGGTGCTTTCTTTTCAAAGAAGAATTGGAAAAGGGGAATAAAAAGTATAAACGTGCCTGTTATAAATGCAGACTTGGTGGCGGAAGTATATTTTAAGCCGGCAGTTTGAGCAGCAAACCCTAAAAAATAGGTAAGTCCCAGGAAGAAACCACAAACTATTGCAGCGCGGGGAACATTCTTTAGAATTTTAAAAAGAAAGGGGAGCAGTATTAATGCGGCAATAGAAAAACGTAATGAAATAAACATCATTGGAGAAATATCTGCAAGTGCGGTTTTGATTATAACAAACGTTGCACCCCAGATCATAGTAACAATTATAAGAGCGCCTTCACCAAGATATTTATTCATAAAGAATTAATTTATTCCTTATCAGTAGTATATCCGAATGAACGCAACATCCTTTCGTTTGAGCGCCATTTATCTCTTACTTTTACTCTTAGGTCAAGATAAACCGACCGCTGGAGAAACTCCTCGATAGCAGTACGGGCATGCTCACCAAGTCTCTTTATAGATGCTCCGCCCTTGCCTATTATAATACCTTTCTGGCTCTCTTTTTCAACAATAACTTCTGCCTGAATAAAATTTTTTCCTGCCTCACGTTCCTTAAAATCAACAATTAGTACTTCACAACTATAAGGTATTTCTTCATGGTACTGCTCAAGTATTTTTTCACGGATAATTTCCGATACGAAAAACCTTTCGTTCTCATCGGCTACAATATCATCCGGGAAATATTTAGGATGATCGGGTAAAAAATCAAGGATTGCAGGAACTATCTGCTGGGTATTAAATCCAAGTGTTGCTGAAGCAGGTATTATTTTTTTGAATTTTTTTGTTTCTTCAAATTTATTAATCAGGTATTTAACCTTCTCTTCATTTGAAAGATCAATTTTATTTAACAAAAGCAGTATCGGCTTTTTACTGCGTTTTAAAAACTCATCAATAAAACTATCCGTAATGGTTTTTTCAGCATCCGGGTCGGCCTCAAGATCTATCATAAGTATAAATACATCTGCATCTTTAACAGACCGCGAGACATGTTCCATCATTTTTTCCTGCAGCAGATATCCGGGATGCAATATTCCGGGTGTGTCCAGGAAAATAATCTGGTGATTTTCCCCGGTTAAAATACCAAGTATTCTTTTGCGGGTTGTTTGAGGTTTATTTGTAATAATAGACAGTTTTTGCCCAAGTAAAAGGTTCATTAATGTAGATTTACCTGCATTGGGTTTCCCAAGTATTGTTACAAAACCGGATTTTACTTTTGTATCCATATAAAATATTAAATTTATTGTTCAATAAAGACGGCGGTACCTGTTGCACTAACCATAAGCATATTACCACTGCCGCCGCCAATAGTTTCATAATCAAGGTCTACGGCAACTACAGCATTTGCGCCCATTGCCCGGGCGGCGTCCATCATTTCACTAACGGCTATCTCCTTTGCGGTGCGCAATTCTTTTTCATAAGCAGCAGAACGTCCGCCTACAATATCTCTTATGCCAGCAAATATATCCTTAAAAATATTTGCCCCCATAATAGCCTCACCGCTTACCAATCCATAATATTTAGTAATATTTTTACCTTCAATATTGTTAGTTGTTACTACAAGCATTTTTGCTCCTTATTTTGTTTACATAGTGTTTCTGAATACAGGTATTAAAATAAAAATTAAAGTCGAGAATTAATGTATAAATATTAAAATTATTTTAAAATTAGAAACGGTTATCATAAGATAACCGTTTCTGTAATAACCGTTAAAAATTATAACCACGGTAAAAATCAGAATTTATTCAGGCTTTCCCTTGAATGCTTAAAACTTTCGAAGAAAAAATAAGCGCTTATTATCAGACCAAAAGAGATAACTGAACCTATTATTGAAAGGCTCTGGTTATTCAGGTTTTTTACTATTGAATTTACCGGCGAGCTTAACAGGGATACAAATTCATTTATCACCGGTGAAAAGGCTGTTTCATCAAGGCTGGATATAAGAAAGGATAATGCAAATCCAATAATTACCATGGTTGCAGCTATAAATATTAAAACTATTGAAGTAATAAAAATTCTTTGCTCTTTCTTTGCTTTATTTACTTTCAAAAGCCGTGACATTAATAATGAAGTAAATTCAGATGATACTTCCATTAGTTTCATTTTTCCCAGGCCTGAGTGAACCGCCTGCAGTTCCAGGTATCTCCTCCTGTCTTCTTCAGAAAACTCAATCTGATTTGATATTTTTCTTCTTGTTTCATTATCCAGATCACCATCAAGATATTTATTCAGCATATCATCACTCAGCAGGCTCATAAAAGCTCCTCCATGTAATTATTCTTTATGATCATTTCTTTCAGATAGTTCCTTGATCTGTGCAGCAAAACCTTTACATTTGAGACTGATACCGACATAACCTCACTAATTTCTTCGCAGCTCATACCATCAATATAAAACATATTTATAACTGAAGCATTGTTAGGGGGCAGTTTCTGAACCAGCTTTGACAGTAATTCAGAAACATCTTTCTGTTCAGAAAACAGAAATTCTTCCTCAGTCCTTAATTCAATATGGTCATCAATTGAAGACATTTCAGTCTCAATTTTTCTCTTTTTCCCGGATAGTTTGGTAATTGCAGTATTATAAACTATCCTGTAGAACCATGTAGAAAACCTGGATTCCATTCTGAAAGTACCCAGCGCATTAAAAGCTTTTAAAAAGCAATCCTGAAGCACTTCTTCTGCATCAAAATGATTTTTCAGCATTCTCTTCAATAAAGAAAATGCCCTGTTTTTGTACCTGTCAATTAAAATTGCAAAATCAGCATGATTGCCCTTTTTAACAGACTCGATAATTTCCAGATCAGTCAGGTTTTTCATCTTTATATTAGACATAAGGTTTCAGTTTTAGGTTACACCAGCAAACGACCCAAATTTACATCATTAACCTAATCAAAATTATAATTAATAATTAGTTTTGTGTAACCTTGGCATAAAAAGCCTTGTCATAAGCATTAGGGGATAAAAAATGTAACCGGGAAAATAATATACAGTCTAAAACAGGAAAAGGGAAAAGGAGTTTTAATATTATGGATCAAAATGTTGTTGCTTTATTCATACCCATGGTATTTGCATTGGTTGTAGGTTTGTCTTTTGTTTCATACTCTTATTTAAAATCGCGTGAACGGCAGATGCTGATAGAAAAGGGACTTTCCGCTGAAGATATCAAGAAATTTTTCGAGCAGAAAAAAGATCCCTATACAATGATGAAAATCGGAATAATTTCGGTAGGATTTGGAACAGGACTTGGTATAGGATTAATTCTGCAGGATTATACATATCAGGACTATTGGGTTCCGTTCTCACTGTTTGTTATTACAGGCTTTGGTTTTATAGCAGCTAATCTTGTTGCAAGTAAATTAAATCAAAATAAAGACGCCGCATAGCGGCGTCCTTTTTAATCAACTTATTTGTTAATTAATTCCTATCCTTTGCTATTACTTAAGGCATAATCTTCCTGGGTTTCAAGCCATCTTTCGGTTTCAATTGCTGCCATACATCCTGAACCAGCAGCAGTAATAGCCTGCCTGAAAACTTTATCAGTTACATCACCGGCTGCAAACACTCCTTCAATGTTTGTGCGGGTGGTACCCGGCTGTACCTTTAAATATCCCATTTCATCCATATCCAGTTGCCCGGCAAAAAGTTCAGTATTAGGCTTATGGCCTATTGCTATGAATAAACCATCAGCATCAACCTTTGTTGAACTTAAATCATGAACATCTTTAAGTAATACACCGTTCATTGTTTTTTTGCCGTTCTCTTCCTTACCAAGTACTTCATCAATAACTTTATTAGTAACAAACTTTATTTTAGGATTTCTTTTTGCCCTGTCAATCATAATTTTAGATGCCCGGAATTCATCCCTTCTGTGAATAACCCATACTTCAGATGCAAACCTGGTTAAATAATTAGCCTCTTCCAAAGCTGTGTCACCGCCTCCTACAACAAGCACTTTCTGATTCTTAAAAAAGAATCCATCGCAGGTAGCACAAGCAGAAACACCATATCCCATATATTTTTTTTCACTTTCAATACCGAGTAGTTTTGCAGAAGCACCGGTAGAAATTATAACGGCATCGGCTGTATGTACTTCATCATATGATTTTAGAATAAAAGGACGTTGTGAAAAGTCAACCGCGGTAATTTCTTTGTATAATGATTTTGCTCCAAATCTATGAGCTTGTTTTCTCATAATATCCATTAATTCCGGGCCTTGTATACCATGTTCAAAACCGGGAAAGTTTTCAACTTCGGTAGTAATAGTTAACTGGCCGCCGGGTTGAAGGCCTTCAAATATTACGGGGTTAAGATTAGCCCTGCCGTTATAAAGAGCTGCCGTAAATCCTGCCGGGCCAGAGCCAATTATCACAACTTTGTGATGATTTTCAATATGATTTCCTTCTACCATTTATATCTCCAAAAAAGAAAAATTTATTTTAACAAAGATAATTTATTTTATCTAATTAGATAACAAAATAAGAATATGGATTCATTTTATTAAAACCTTTTCAATTCTCTTAAAAACCGGGAAATTAGTCTTCTAAAATAAATGCAGCGTTCCGTCTTAATCCTTTCAATTTTGTCCTTTTTACAGCACTTTTTTGAAACTTCCTGCTGAATTCTTCCTGGTCCATAGTTAAAACACCAGCAACACTTATTTCTTTATTTCCATTTTGAGGGTAAAAATCATTTTCAGAGGTTATCTTTGAAAACTTATTGTTCCATGGACAGACATCCTGACATATATCGCAGCCATATATCCAATTCTCAAACTTACCCTTAAATTCAGACGGGATTTCTTCTTTATTTTCAATGGTTAAATAAGAAATACATTTGTTTGCATCAAGAACATATTCACTAACAATTGCACCGGTGGGGCAGGCCTCAATACATGCTGTACAGGAACCGCAAAAATCCTCTGAGGGAAGAGCATAACTGAATTTGTAATTACAAATAACATTTGCTATAAAAAACCAGCTTCCGGTTTCCCTGTTAATAACATTTGTATGTTTTCCCATCCAGCCTATCCCGGAGCGCACAGCCCAGGCTTTATCCATTACAGGCCCGGTATCAACATACGATTTAGCTTCAAAAGCCGGCTCTAATTTCTTTAATTCTTCTATAAGCTTATCTAATTTTTCCCAAATAATTAAGTGATAATCCTTACCCCAGGCATACCGGGAAATTTTTCCATTTGCAGTTTCATTAGAATGTTTTTCGGGAGTATGATAAATCAGCGCAAGTGAAATAACTGATTGGGCTGAGGGGAGAATTACTTTTACATCTTTTCTTTTATCAAGATTCCTCTCCATGTACTTCATGTCTGCATGATAACCAAGGGATAACCATTTCTCAAGCAGATCACCTTCTTTCTCCAGGGTTCCTGCTGCAGCAAAGCCTACAAGATCAAATCCCAGTTCCTTCGCAATATCTGTTACAATTTCGTTCGATAAACCCATACTACCAATTATATTTTTTACTCTTAACTTTTATGTAAACATCATTATCAATAATTTTTGCTTCATAAATCTGAAGCTTACTCCCGCCGGATGGTGTTCTGCCTGTGTCAATATCAAATCTCCATCCATGTACGGGGCATACAACACAATTATCTTCAATATAACCGTCATATATTAATGCGCTCTGCTGATGGGGACATATATTGCTCATTGCATAGACATTATCTTTATATTTATATACTGCAATGTCAATCAATTGACCATCTTCCGGATCATCTGTTAAAAATCTTTTCCCATAATTTTCCGAAAGCTCTGCAAGAGAACATATCCTTTTAAAATCATTAGTTTCAGAGTTCATTAAATTTCTCTTTCACCCTGTAGCCTTTTTCTGTATCAGTAACGGTTGCATATACAGTATCCGGGTCATGTTCAAACAATAGCTTCCAGTTTTCTTCAACTGCCTTTTTAAGAATTTTTCTTTTCTCTTCTACAGTTATAAGGGGCTGAAGATCATAACCCATAACATAGGGGAGGGGAATATGGGAAACAGTTGGGAATAAATCGCAGCAATACAAAAATATATCTGATGAATCAGAAATTTTAACAAGCTGCTGCGAAAAAGTATGCCCATTAATTACAAGGAATTCTATTCCATCATCAAATTGTTCTTCGCCATCAATAAAGTATAAAACACCTGCATCAAATAACGGGGAAAAATTTTCTTTAAGATAACTACCTTTGTCCCTGTCTGATGGATTCATGGCCCAGTCAAAATTTTTCTTTTGAACATAATATTTTGCATTGGGAAAGGAGGGGATTAGTTTTCCGTTTTCAATTTTGGTTGATCCGCCGGTATGATCAAAATGAAGATGCGTTAAAACTACGTCGGTAATATCTTCGGATAAAATATTCAGCTTACCCAATTGATCTTCGAGAGAATTTATTTCGGGTTTTATATCATATATTTCCCTTGCTTTGTCATTCCATTTGTTACCCATGCCGGTATCAATTAAAATTTTTCTTTCATCTCTTACAAGAAGTATATTTCTTGTTGCAAGCTGAATTCTGTTTAACGCATCTGCGGGATTAGTTTTGTCCCATAAAGGCTTGGGAATAATCCCAAACATTGCCCCGCCATCAAGTTTAAATGATCCTGAGTTTATTATATGGAAATCATATCTGCCAAGTTTCATGATATTATACTTAAATGTTCAGAATTGATAATTCTAATTAGTTTTTAGGGCATTTACCTAAGTTAAATCAGGGATTTCCTTATACCTAATGTTAGCTTAATGCCATATGTTTGATACCAGAACTCTTAATTAACTGTAATAAGTTAAAGAAGAATTCCTTAATCTAAAAATACTGAAACATAAACCGGACTTTTGCCGGGGAGGGATAATAAATGAGGGTAATGCGACCATTTCCGAAAGAATTGCTTAAAAAAATGTTCTTAAAAGTCCTGTATGAAAATGGGGAAAATAATATTTATAACCGGCAGGATTTGGACTTTGTTTCGATAATTTGCGAAATTCTGTCAGAGCAGTTAAATGTTTCAGAACTTACCGAATATGAGTTTAATGAGATAATAAAAGTTGTAAATGAACTTGAATTTGAAGGCCTGGTTGAACCGGTTAATATTTTTGGTTCGGCTAAAGTAAAAATGCTTACTGAAAAGGGAACGAAAGTTGTCCAATCAAAACTCTTAAACTTTAAACTGCCTGCTTTTGAAATTGAAAGCTTTATTACAAGGCCCGAGCTGAAAGCGGAATGTCTTAAAGATTATTTAAATGGCGACTATGAAACAGCATTATTAAAAGCTTTCAGAACGGTTGAAGAAATAATAAGGAAAGTTAAAGATCCATCATCTGGAAAAATTAACAAAAAAAGCCTTTCAAATTCATACATTACCCCGGAAGGTTTGTATGAGGAAGGTTTAGAAGTACCTGATACAGAACCCGATTCATTGGCCAGGATTATAACTGGTGCAATGTCATGGTTCAAAGAACCTGGCAAAGGAAAGATAAATGATCCCCACATTGCCGGGCAGGTTTTACTGTATATTAATATTCATCTGAATATTTTAGATAAAAAGATAGTAACTATTTAAAGTAATAAAGCGGAATCAAGTGAACACAGTTAAACATCTTATATGTTTTTAGTTGTTCTTATGAAGCCCCTTTAGCCACTCCTGTATTATTTCAGGCGGCAGACCAATATCATTACCCGATTTAATATTCTCTGCAAACAGTTTCTTAAATCTTTTTAGAACTGCCTTACCGATTATTTTGGCACATTGTGAATGAGTTAAAAGCGCTGTATTCAAAACAAGATGGTAGTGCAGGGGATCTTCAAGATCCTTATGGAAATGAGAATAAACAAAATTTTTCCTGGCAGTATCCTCTTTTTTAATAAACAATGCAGCTTCTCTTTTATCAAGGTTATATAACTCCTCCACATGTTTAACTCTCTGTTCCAATGGTGCAACAAGCCTTACATGAAAAGAGTTTTTGAGTTTTGAAGTTATAAAATTACTGCCTCTGCCTATAATAATCGCATTCCCTATTTTTCCAAGCCGGTAAACAGTTTGAATTTCTTTATTCACTAAAATCCATGTTGATGGTTCGCCGGTTAATAGTTCGGTGATAATAGAAGAGACGGCTGAGTATTTATCCTCCACAAGAAACTTTTCAAGATGCATCGGTAAGTGAAAATCCTCAAGGACTTTAGTGATCAGATTCTTATCAAATATAGTCCACCGGGGTGAACCGGGCAATTTAAACTTTTCCAAATAATTAACCAGGCGTTCACCAATCAGATCGGCACCGGCGCCTGTTTCTCTGGAAAAAGTAATGCAAGGAAAAAATTCATATTTTCTGCTTGCATCAGGTTTGGAATGTGTTTCGATATAATGGCGGGCTTTTTCGAACGCTCCCTGAATCAGCATATACACCTCCTGTTCTACTATTTATTTACAGGAAGAATTATTTTAGAAATAACTTAAGCTAATTTTTTGTAATTATAAATACTTGCTTGCCGAATGACAATCGAAAGCTTTAAAACGAAGAAAGGACATTACAATGTCCTTTCTTGTTCCCCTTCCCCTAAAACTGTAGTATGAACTTTTTCCCCTTCCCCTGTCTCGTCTGAATTTTTCCCCTAGACCTACCTGAACCTTTTCCCCTTCCCCTGACTTATCTGAACTTTCCCCTTCCCCTGCAAACTTTTATGCTTTTGGCACACAGCATTCAACAGGACAAACCGAAGCACATTGTGGTTCATCATGAACGCCTTCACACTGTGTACACTTATCAGGTACTATATAAAAATAACTGCCTGAATAAAAACCCGATTCACCCGACGGAGCCGCATCATTTTCGCCATATGTTTTACCGTCTAATTCCCAGTCATTTCCGCCTTCATATATGGCGCTATTTGGGCATTCAGGTTCACATGCTCCACAGTTAATGCACTCTTCGGTTATCATATATGCCATTTTAATTTCTCCTTATTTTCTACTAGTTGTGTAAAGATTTTCTACATCTTTCTACTTGTTTGTATATATGCCAATTCTATGCCAATCATCAATTATATGAAAGGATTAAATTTGGCTGAAAATGAGATAATTTTATGAAATGTGTTTTCAACAACGAGAATTACAGGACAATATTTCTCTAAAGTGAAGAAAACTGTACAGAATCAACAAAAAGGGGATTTGGAGTATGGCAAAGAGTGAGATGGAACACAGGTATTATAAAACCGGAAGGAGGGCATAAGCCAGAATGTTAAAAAAAAGGACATCAATATTGATGTCCTTTTTATAGATCTTTTTAATAATATTTACCTGCCGATGCTATCCAGATATTCTTTTCTTGCCAGAAGGGTGGTTTCATCCTCAACACGGTTAGGATCTGGTATGCAACAATCGACCGGACAAACCGCAGCGCATTGAGGTTCATCGTGAAAGCCTTTACACTCGGTACACTTATCGGGTACTATATAAAAGAAATCACTGGAATAAAACCCGGTACTACCATTAGGAGATACATCTTCCTCATCATAAACCTTACCGGCTAATTCCCATTTAGCGCCCCCTTCATAAATAGCATTATTAGGGCATTCCGGTTCGCAGGCACCGCAGTTAATACACTCTTGTGTTATCATTATAGCCATTGAATTACTCCTTTAAAAAGACCTCTTTAACAAAATATTAAAAACCCGTGCAATTTTACTAAAACAATATTATAACTTCAATAATTTACTTTTAACTAGGAAAAAAATGTTATAATGATTGATTCCTTTTATATAATTAAGGGATACAGACTGCGATGTCCATACCTGCAGAAATTTTACCAGCCGCCGCTTGCACCGCCGCCGCCAAAAGATCCGCCGCCACCGCTGAATCCTCCAAAACTTCCACCGCCAAAACCTCCCCCGCGGCTGCCTTTATACCCTCCCATACTACCGGGAAAAAAGATAAAACCACCTCTGCCTGTTCTTCTTCTTCCGCCTCTTATAAAGAAAAAAATAATAGCAATAATAATAAAGATGATTGTAGAGATTCCGGGATTTTCATCTTCATTATCTGCGTTTGGCCGGGCTGTGTATTCTCCTGCTGACGCTGAAATAATTGCATCAATGCCTGCTGATATTCCGGTATAATAATCATCCCTTCTGAAATGAGGAACAATTACATTCCTGATTATGGAGCTTGCAAGTGCATCAGGCAAAACACCTTCCAGGCCGTAACCAACTTCAATCCTCAGTTGTTTATCATCTTTGGCTACTAAAAGAAGTGCGCCATTATCGTTTTCCGCTGTTCCAATCTTATTTTTTTCAGCTACTTCATTTGCATAATATTCAATAGGATAATCATCAAGAGTGGATATCATCAGCGTAACAAGCTGATTGGAAGTAGTATCTTCAAAAGATTTTAAACGGGTATTAAGAGTGCCAAGCTGGTTACTGCTTAATGTACCTGTAAAATCATTAGCATAATTTTTTAACTCAGGTACTTGCGGCTGCGCATGGCACACCTGAAGAAAAATAAATAATACAAAAAGAAATTTCATTAATTAAACTCAACTTTAGGAGCAGTTTCCGAACCCGGAGCTGACCTGAAGTATTCCTTATTTTCAAATCCAAAAATACCCGCAAAAATTGAAGTTGGGAATCTCTTAATAGTTGTATTGTATTGCTGAACAGTTTCATTAAACTTTCTTCTTTCAACAGAGATCCTGTTTTCTGTACCTTCAAGCTGTGCCTGCAATTGGAGAAAGTTTTCATTTGCTTTCAATTCAGGATAATTTTCAACAGTAACAAGAAGCCGGGAAAGTGCACCACCTAATTCACTTTGAGCCTCTTGAAATCTTTGAAATGCAGCAGGATCATTTAATACTTCAGGTGTTACATTCATCTGACTTACCCTTGCACGTGCTTCAGTAACATCTGTAAGAACACCCCTTTCAAAATCGGCATAACCTTTAACAGTGTTTACCAGGTTTGGAATCAAATCTGCTCTCCTCTGATATTGATTTTCAACCTGACTCCAGCTTTGATTTACTGTTTCATTAAGAGTAATAAGGTTGTTATACGCCCCAATCCCCCAAAAAACCATTATGGCTATGATAATAAGGATCACTCCGGCTACAGAGCAGCCTACAATCATCCCTCTTTTCATCAAACCTCCTATTATTAAGGGTGATTTTTTACTTTAACTAACTATCCTAAATTGTTGCGCAGCCTTTATTCTGCCACAATATATAAATGCCATCTGCAATTTATTATATTTTTTTGGAATATCCATCAAAAAAGTCAAAATTAAAAAATCAAAAATTTAAAATTTGTAAATACTATTAATATATGGATGTTACAGATGTTTAATTTCAGAATATCATTATAATTGAGTCAGTTTCTTAGGAATTTGCTCGTTTTTCGTATTAATTTTTAATCCTTAACAGCTTATTAAGGTTTTGGCCCCAGATATTCTTTCTGAAGATATTCCATAGTTTTGTTTGTAATCTCAAGATTTTTTTCCCGGGCAAACTCTTCGGCATTCTGAACATTACCAAGATAAAATCTTAGCCATAAAAGATTCCCAATAATAATACCATCAAAAATCCTGTCTTCCACAAAGGAATTTATTGTCAGATATCCTGCAAAAACATTCCACGCAAGTGACACAATTCCATTCAAATAATTTCCGGTATATATTTGTCCGGCACCTGGAATAAAAACAGAAAATATTTTTGCAAAACTTTCGGAATATTTTTCATCAGTTGTATTTAGACTCAATAATCTCAGTTCATGTTCATTATCTATTCTGCCAAATACTTCTGAAGCATTATTGAAATCATCACTAAAAATATATGCCCAGCCCCTCCAGTAATTAATTTCATCAATTTTTTCTTTGAACTTCTGATTTTCTTCCAGGTTATCAAGTAATTTTAAAGCCTGCGCAGTCGTTCTGCGTAAAATATTTACTTTAACCAGTTCAATTCTTGATTCATAAAATTCCTCATCTGTTCCTGAATTAATTTCAGCTTGTGTAAAATGATAGACCGCATCATTAAGCCGGGCACCTGCTTTGTATGCCTTTCCCATCAGCAAGTGAGCACTAAATCTATACTCATTATTATCATCAAAGAAGAGGAGGCGTTTTAATTCTGTGACAGCATCAAAATAATTTTCCTGCCCATATAACTTTACTGCAAATTCATGTTGCTCACTTAATGTTCCCTGGCAAAAAGAGGAAGAAATAAAAGTAATACTTAAAAATAATATTTTAGTAAAAGTTCTTTTCATCTGCAGAAATTGTATTCGGGCATAAAATAATTCTGATTATTTAGAAATAATTTTAATTCTTTTTCAAAATTGATCTTTACCCCTGCATTATAAATATGAGTTGAGGCAGCAGAGCCATATATATTGCCGGCATAAAAAAGTGCAGCCAGTCCGCCAAATAACCATCCACGAAAATTATGTTCGGCATCAAAATTTGCATATGAGAGGTAAGATAAAAGTCCTGTTACTATAAAAGCAGTAATCCCATCCCCATACTGTTCTGTATATATTTTACCGGCACCGGGTACTAAAGCAGACAGAAGGGCAGCCGTTAGCTGATTTTTATTAGGAAGATTAATCCTTTCATAAAATAAACTCATAATTCTTTCATCAGAATTAAAAACCTCCTGGTATTCATTTTCAGACGGTATATTATTACCGGAAAATAGGAATGAATAAAGAAAAAGTTTTTTTACGGAAGTAATCTCTTTTAAATCTGTGGAAGATGAAGAATACAGTAACCTGAAATTCTCATAGTCTTCTTTTTTAAAATATGAATTAAAATATTCTGACCGGGAGTTTAGCCGGGGAAAAAGGGATTTAAATATTCCGGCAGATTTATCATATTCTTCCAAATTCTGATATGCTAAGCCGAGTTTAAAGCTTATGGTATCATTATTTCCGGAAGAAAGATAATTTTCATATTCAAAAGCAGAACGGAGATAATCTTTTTCGCAAAAAAGATGATCGGCAAACAGTCTGATATTTTCCGGTAAGCGAAGATTAACCCTGTTTTCCTGGGGAAATAAAACGGTATAAGCAGCAAGGAGAATAAAAGTTATTTTTTTCATTCACCTATATTCATATAATAAAGTGAAGGGGGATCATAATATTTCCCGCTTTTATGAAGCGGATACTTTCCTCTGCGGTTAATAATGTTTATATCACGTGTAAACCTGTCGGCAAACATAAGTGTGCCGGTAATAAGTCCCGTTTTGCTGACTGATTCCGCAAAAAAAGATGAGCATGAGGGGTGGAACGGACAGTTATCACCATCAATATCTGAAATAAAAAACCAGTAGGTATTTATAAAGCTTTTAGAAATAATTTCGCCGGCAGATTCACCCTTTATAGCGTAATCTCTTTTTTCAGAGTTTGAAGGGAGAGTATAAATAACTTCAGCCTTACCCCATTTTTCTGTTTTTGATTGGGAAAAAATATTTCCGGGAGAAACAATAAGTAATGTGAATAACAACAAAAGATATTTTATACGTATAAGCATAATTAAATTAAGCACTTTAAAAATAATTTTCTACTTATTCTCCAGCAGATAACGTGCAATAACCATTTTCTGAATTTCTGAAGTGCCTTCGTAAATTTCTGTAATTTTAGCATCACGCAGATATCTTTCTACAAGATACTCACGTACATAGCCGTAACCGCCATGTATCTGGATTGCATCAAGTGCACACTCAACTGAAATTTTTGAGGAATATAATTTTGCCATTGCAGCTTCTTTAACGTAAGATTTCCCGGCATCTTTTAAAGCAGCAGCTTTAAGAGTAAGCAGTCTGGCGGCATCAATTTTAACAGCCATATCAGAAAGTTTAAATTGTATAGCCTGAAAGTTTGCAATCTGCTGGCCAAAAGCTTTTCTCTGCTGTGAATATTTTACAGATGCTTCCAGCGAGGCTTCAGCTATACCAATTGCCTGCGCTGCTATTCCTATCCTGCCGCCGTTCAAAGTATTCATGGCAAAGTTGAAGCCTCTGCCTTCTTCCCATAACAGATTTTTTGCCGGAACCCTGCAATTTTCAAATGTTAGTGAGCAGGTATCAGAGCTTCTTATTCCCAGCTTATCTTCTTTTTTCCCATGCCCGTACCCCTGCGTTCCTTTTTCCACAATAAATGTTGCGATGCCTTTATGAGCCTTTTCCTTATTGGTAGTAGCCATAACAAGAACATAATCTGCAGTTGTACCATTGGTGATCCAATTTTTTATTCCATTAAGGATATAACAGTCTCCATCTTTATCAGCCTTAGTTTTTTGTTTTGTTGCATCACTTCCTGCTTCCGGTTCAGAAAGTGCAAATGCTCCCAGTTTTTCTCCTTTTGCAAGTGGAGCCAAATATTTTTCTTTTTGATAATCTGTACCATATTCCTGC
>JAWOJF010000207.1:0-32650 GCA_046481785.1 Ignavibacteriaceae bacterium
TCCCAGAATAAACCTGCAGAGTCATTTACTACTTCATCTATATGTATAAAAGCATATAAGGTGTCTTTTGACCAGAGCAGTCTTGCATAATATTCATCATATTCAGGTTCTGCAAGTCCTTCTCTGTCATAATAGTTTACCCATATATTATAGCCGGTATTTGTTACCAGGTTAACCTTTGCAGCATTTTCCCAGGCTGATTCATCCATATTTCCGTCTAATGTTATGGCCTCAGGGTCAACCATAGGTACATCCATTTCAAGCCTGTTTTCCTCACCATCAACAAAATTAAGGATTGCCCAATATTCAGAATTATTTAAGTTATAATAGCCGGGATCATTTTCACCGGTAGGATTACTGAAAGGATCATTAGATATATTCGGCTGCCATGTATAATACATATATGCATCACCGGCATCGGGGTCATGCGTTTCAGAACCCTGACTTCCACCCAGGTTGAACGCAATTGAAGATTGAGAAGCAATATGAGGGTTATAAATAGCCAGTTCAAGGTTCCAAACACCTGTCTCTTCATCTATAGTAACTGCCCAGCGTGCCCAGTCTGAAGCATTAAAAACAAGTTCAGAATCTGCTTCACAATCTGATCTGTATTCAACAGGAACATATGTTAGGTTGCCGCCATTTAACGTAACCTGATCGCCAAGAATTAAATAATGATATGGACCATCCGGGGCAGCATATACGTTACCATCATAGTTTACTGAATCATCATCAAGGTCTATTCCAAGTCTGTTTGACAAGCTTACAAACAATTGATCGCCAAGCCATTGGCCGTCCCAGAATAAACCTGCAGAGTCATTTACTACTTCATCTATATGTATAAAAGCATATAAGGTATCTTTTGACCAGAGCAGCCTTGCGTAGTATTCATCATATTCAGGTTCTGCAAGACCCTCCCTGTCATAATAATTTACCCAAATATTATAACCTGTGTTAGTTACCAGGTTAACCTTTGCAGCATTTTCCCATACTGATTCATCCATATTTCCGTCAAGAGTTATTGCCTCAGGATTAACCATGGGAACCTCAAGGTTTTCCCTGGCTTCCTGAGCCACTAACACGGGCATTAATATGAACAGCCATAATCCTATGAAATGTAAATTGAACTTCCTCATTTTAACCTCCGAAAATTTTTTGGTTAATGAAATTAGAATGCCTCCTGTAATAATATTTCTGATTGCCAATCCTCCTTTCTTATCAGAGCACAACTATTTTTTAAAATTCATATTTTAATGTTAATGATGGTATATATCCTCCGGCTGAGTATTCCCCGGCTAAAATGCTGTTAACACTACTTGTAACTTCAGCGGAAACACCGAATGAATATGCCAAGCCTGCATCAATAACAAGACTTTCATTCCTATAGCCAATTCCGATAGAAACCACATGCTGATCTACAGAGGGGAAAAGGAAATTATAGGTTGAAGATGTATTATAAGTCTGTGAAAAGCGATAGCCGGCGCGGTAGATTAAACCGGCTGCGGATGAGTGTTCAATACCTGCGCCAAACTCAAAAGAGTTATCATAACCAAGTGTAATAGAATTAGCAGCCACCCCGGATAAACTATCTGTTTGGGATGTACGGTTCTGCCATATACTATTGTCGAATGTATAACTTAATTCTTCCTGGGTACTTCCCCACAGGTTAAAGGCGAAGTCGACATTAATTACAGTGCTTTCATTCAGTTTGTAGAGACCGCCAATACCAAACCTCCAGGGAATTTCAACTTCAGAGGAAGCATTAACGGTTGAAGCGGTTGAATCAAGATCAGCGAACATATTGCTTTTAGCATCTCCTTCTACATCTATAACCGTCCCGCTTTTTGCTGTAACACCAATTCTGAAGGTTTCACTAAAATCATACATTAGCCCGATTGTTCCGCCGTATCCCCAGCCATCAAGATTATAACTGAACTGGTATGCTGCAAGGCCTATGCTGTCATTCCATAATGGATTTAACCGGGGAAAAGAAATTTGTTCAACCGCATGGTAAATATTAGCAGTAACACCAACTGCTAAGCCACCTATTCTGAAAGCAACAGATGGAGAAACGGAATTAATCTCAAGCCTGTTTAACATGCTGAAAGCAAGAGTAGCCGTAGTAGAATCAAACCCCCTTGTTCTTTGAGTAACAAAAGGCCAGTCAATGCTTGAATTTATTACAGGATGATAAGAGATTGCTGCTGTAAAGCCATTACTGAAATTCCAGTATAGACCACCGCCTATCGAAAAAATATCCTGTTTGTATGATTTATAAAGACCTCTGTCAGGACTGTCAAATTCATTCTGTATTACATAATCAATCAGAGAGGCTTCAATTGCACTTCCGGTTAAATAGATTAATCCTGCCGGGTTTGATTGAACAGAACTCAGCCCCGGGCTTCCGGCAAAATAAAGGCCGTTTAGAGAAAAACTTCTTGAGTTGAAATTAGAATTAAGATCATTCCCGCCTGCAAAAGTAATGCTGTACATAATTATGGTTAAAAAAATTGCCTGAAAATATTTTTTTAATTTCATACCGTTTTCTCCGGTTAATGTTAAGTTACCTGACATTGAACGTTGCATAAGCATAACCTGCAGCAAACCGTGCCCTTTCCACTCCATCCCAATCTTTATTTGCTATCCACACATAATATGTTTTGTTTCTTTCTAGCCCGGCCGTTGTAAGGGGAACAAATGCCATAGTATTTGGAACCGAATCGCCAGCAAATAAAGGAGAAGATATTATATTATCTTTGCCATAAACTTTTATAACTTCTTCGCCGGCAGAAGAGTCCCTAACGGAATAAATTTCCCAGATGACAGCATCAAGACTGTGCTGCCCGCCCTCAGAAATGCCAATAACTGAAATATTTGGATCACTGCTTTCGGGGTTTACTGTCCACGAGATAACAGGAAGGTTGCTTGCGGTTTCAGTTATGGAAATTACTCCAAGCCTGCCGAATGTGCTTACATCTTTTATATTAATAAATACATCAACCGGTCTTGTTAAATTCGAGTAACTAAAAGGATTTATCCTGACACTATCTCCCTCAACAACCAATGAAGAACTGAGGGAGGAATCAACTAGAAGTTTAGAATTAAGTTGTGCAGAAACCTGGCTCCACACATCTTCTTTTAAAAGCCAGAAGGTATAGACTTCATCTTCAGATAAACTGTCAATCTTAGTTCCACCAAACTGAGTTGTAAGGTCTGAAGCACCATTAGGTATGGTTCCAAATCGTGTGCTGTACTTCAGGTTATTACCATCAGCCTTAATTAACCAAACAAGAGATGAATCAAGCGAAGCTCTACTTCCGCGGTTAACACCAATAACGGAAACGTATCCCCCCACCCAGCTTAATCTGGGTTTATAGGTATTCTCCTCAATATTAATTTCCTTCAGCGGCGTATTCCATCCGGGACCAGCGGGATTATTATCCTCCGATTCGCATGAACTGAAGAGAATCAGCATGGGTAGTACAAATACAAACAATGTTATATAAAACAAAATTTTTCTTTTCATATTTATCCCTTTTAGAGAAAGAATATTTTTTACATTCTTCTTATATATTCTATCCAGCGTTCGTTAGATATCTCACCTTCTTTATTCGAATGCAGCAAAACAAATCGTCCGTCAGAGCGAAGGTCTCCAAAAACAAAATAAAAACTCCGTGCTTCTGAATACTCCCATATTTCATAAGGAACAGTTCCTGCTTCAGAATAATGCCGTTTAATTTCATCAGGCATACCATACTGAATTAAAACCCTTCCGCGCTCAGTTTTCCATCCTTCAATTCCGCCCCATTTAAAGTTTTTATTTGCATATACAAATCTCTGTTGAATGTTTTCGAGATATTCATTTTCGGGGGTCCCGGGGGATGGATCAAGGTTCTTCCAGAATTCTACAATGAATTCCGCTTTTGCAGTTAAATTTAGCCGGCTGTATATTTTTTGCTGATGCCCTGTACCAAATATGTTTAAGAGCCATTCAAAAATTTCATCATCTTTAACCGAAAGTGCAGGTTCAACCTGTGCAAAATCTTTTTGTATTATTTCAAAATGTCTGGATAAATCCAGCGTAAGATCATCCGCAGTATCTTTAATTTTAATACTTAAATTGTAAATTCCGGATGGAATATTTCCTACATTTAATCCGTGAATAACACCGGAAGAGACACCGCTTTTTTCCAGCTTATAAGAGGGAAAGGATTTTATTGTATTTGCTGATTTGCCTATAACACTATAATATATTTCCAGATTGCCGGTATCACTCAGGTTATATAATTCATAATAAACATACAGAATAGGATTAAGCAGGCCATACCTCCGTGAAGGATTTGGGACTACAAACTTATTTCCCTTTTTGAAGTGATCTGATATTCCCTCCTCTTCAATTTTTGAAACAAACTCAATCTGACTTGAAACAAAACCATCGCTTATTTCATTCACCTTTACTGCATACTCCACTATACCTTTTTTGCTGCTGTTTAAATCGCTTACAACTACTTTTAACTTGTAATCTCCCGGACTTATTTTTTCATTCCATTGATCGTATATTACATCTCCTGCTGATACAGAATCATTTATAGATGCTTCAGTAGTCCATTCCTGGCTGTTTATTTCACTACCGTAAGAATTATAAAGAATAGAATGAACTGAAAACTCAGCTATATTTTTCCCCCCGCTGTTTTTAGTATCAAGATGATCTGCAAACAACATAAGGTAAAATTCTGCTATCAGTTTATCTTCACTTCCTTTAAAGGAGGAATGATCGATATAAAACCGGATTTCACCCTCACTTACAGCCGGGATATCTGCCGCGGCAGAGTTTTGCGCATTGGTTCCGCAGGCTATAAAAAACATCATTAGAAGAAGTAATTGTATGTTACTCTTTAAGACCACTTAGTGTAATACCTTTAATAAAATATGACTGAGCAAAAAAGAACACAATTAATATTGGTAAAACCGCCGTAACTGATCCGGCCATTAAAAGATCCCATTGCGTTAAATAACGGTCTCTGAAAATTGCAAGTCCAAGCTGAACTGTTCTTAAATCTTCAGAGTTAATAACAATTAACGCCCAGATAAAATCATTAAACACACCCATAAAAGTGAAGATAGCAAGTGTGGCAAGCGCAGGTTTTGCAAGAGGTATAATTATTTTCCGCAGTACCTGGAACCTTGTAGCGCCGTCAATGTAAGCTGCCTCTTCAAGTTCTTTGGGAATCGTCTGGAAAAACTGCCTTAAAAGGAAAACTCCGAATGCAGAAGCCAGGCCGGGAACTATAAGCGCTTTGAATGAATCGATCCAGCCGAGCCAGTACAGTACCATAAAGCTTGGTATCATAGTAACATTATATGGAATCATCATTGTACCGAGGAAAATAAAGAACAGAACATTCTTTCCACGGAAATTCAAACGTGCGAATGCAAATGCTGCCAATGAACAGGTAATTAGCTGCCCTATTGTTACTACTATTGCAACAAACATGCTGTTAAGGTAATATCTTCCGAAAGGGGCGGCTTCAAATGCATCAACATAATTTTTAAATTTAAATTCATTCGGAAACCATTGCGGCGGGTAGACGAAAATTTCACCCAAATCTTTGAATGATGTAAGTATCATCCATATAAACGGAATAAGGGTTACTATAGCAAGAATGTATATTCCTATATGAGTTATAACCGACTCGATAATCTTTCCGGCACTTAATTTCTTTTTAGCAATTTTCATCTAACACCCCCCACACGTGATTTCATATACCTTACCTGTGCCATTGTTAGAATAAAGAGTATTGCAAATAATACATAAGCCCCTGCAGATGCATATCCCATTTCGAAGAATTTAAAAGCTTGTTCATATACATAAAACACAAGCACTTTTGTTGAACCAAGCGGACCGCCCGAGGTTAATACATATACTATATCAAATACCTGGAATGAACTGATCATTGACATAATCATTATAAAGAATGTGGTAGGACTTAACATAGGTATAGTAATATGCCAGAACTTTGCCCACTTGCCTGCTCCATCAATATCAGCCGCTTCATAATATGATTCAGGGATAGCCTGCAAACCCGCAGAAAATAACACCATATTTATTCCGAACGTTTTCCACACACCCATAATTATTAATGCAAACATTGCTGCTGAAGGATCGTTCAGCCAGTTTACTGTGTCAAAACCGAAGATGGCAATAGAATAATTTATAAGCCCGAAATTTGGATCATATAACCAGCGCCAAATCAGCGCGGCGGCTACAGGAGATATTATTACAGGTGCAAAAAAAGCAGTACGCAGAAACTTTTTACCGATTATTTTTTTATTCAATACATATGCAACACCTAGAGAAAATACCATGTTAAGTGGAATAGTACCAATGGTGTATATAGCTGTATTTTTTAGTACTAACCAGAACTCCTCACTCTGGAATAACCTTACATAATTGTCAAAACCAACAAAGGTGCTGTCACCACCAAACATATTCCATTGCTGAAAACTCAGATAGAAAGAAAAAAAGACAGGGAAAAGTATAAACGCAGAAAAAACAATCAGCGTTGGAGAAAGGAACAACAGCGCAGCAAGCCCGTCCCCCTTTTTATAATTAGGGGATTTCAGCTTTTTTCTTGCCGCAATAATTCCGGCAAAAGCAGTTCCATCTTCTTTTAACACTGTGGTATTAACAGGGCTCATTTTTTTCCGGATTTTTTTAATAATGCATTGGATTTTGCTGCTGATTGATTTAATGATGTACGTACGTCCATATTTCCAATTGTGGCTTTTTCAATTGCTTCGGCTACATGCTGTGTTATTTGAAGGCCGCCGTAATCAATCGGTTGCATTGCATAACCAACTTCCATCTGATCAATAAAAACTTTGTAATTAGGATTTTCTTCCAGATACTTTTGAAACTCAGGAACCTCAAGTGCGGCATGCCTTATAGGTAGATAACCTGACCTTGTTGCCCAGAATGCCTGTACATCCGGCTGTATAATCCATTTAACAAATTTCCATGCTGCTTCAGGATGTTTACTCTGTTTGAAGATTGACAGATACTCGCCGCCGACTATTGTAGCCTGCTTATCGGGGCCCGCAGGAAGGGGGGCAAAACCCCAATCAAGATTTTTGAAAAGGCTTTTATAATTCGGCAAACTCCATGATCCATCCATAGCCATAGCCAGCCTGCCGGAAGCAAAGGTAACATCAAAATCGGAGGTAAAAGTACGGAGATCAAGTTCTCTGTATATATTCTGCCATAAAGTTAGAGCAGCTATGCCGGCTTCACTGTTATATGTTACTTGTGACTGGTCTGCATTAATATATTCGCCTCCAGCCTGCCACAGAAAAGGCATCCACTGCCATACCATCCAGCCGCCTCTTGGCCCTGCTGCAGGAAAAATAGGAACAAAAAATCCTGTTTGATCATTCTTTCCGTCATTATTATTATCAAGCGTAAGTTTTTTTGAATACTCAAAAAATTCATCCCATGTTTTTGGCGGCCCCTGTAATCCGGCTTTACGAAACATTTCCTTATTATATAGGAGAGCCATATTGGTTGCTTCCATTGGCAGGCTATACAAAGTCCCTTTCCATTTTGAATATTGAATTAATGAGGGATAAATATCATTTATATCTTCATCAGATATGCCATTCTCCCCCTTAATAAAATCATCCATTTTATGGATTGCATCAGCTTCTACAAGATCCTCAAAATAGTCTGAGTGCAGCCAGGAAATATCGGGGGCAGATTCGCTTTGCACTGCAGTAATTAATTTTTGAATAAGAGCATCACCGCTTGGAATATATTGGGCCTTAATAGTTATATCAGGATGTTCTTTTTCAAATTTTTCTACTAATTCATTTAGTGCCTGGATTGTAGAAGGGACAAAGCTATGCCAGAATGTAATAGTTATTTTTCCTGAGTCTTCTTTATTACTTTCTCCGCAGCTAATAAAAACCAGCAGAGAAGTTAGAACTAATAGTTTAATAAATCTTTTCAAGCGAATACCCTTAGTATTAATTTGGGAAACATTTTTTAACATTCTGTTTTAATTAAGAAGAAATTCAGAGTACAATCTCAATTTTGAACAATCGTTTGCGCAAATTGAGCAAAAAATATTTTACATACTAAACTGCAGCAGCCTCCTGTTTGTTTAGATTAAATACTGATTTTCTGACTACAAGTTCGGGTTTTAAAGTAATTCTTTTTCTTTCACTCTTATTCTTACTTGCAATATTTTCAATAAGAAGCTTAACTGCTACTTCGCCCATCAGCTCGCGCGGTTGTTTTACTGCTGTTAATGGTGAAACCAGAAAAGGCGCAAAGTCAATATCATCAAATGCCACTATTGAAATATCATCCGGTATATGTAATTTTTCTTCAAAAATTGCTTCTAACACACCTAATGTAATTAAATCACTGGTTGAAAAAATTGCTGTTGGACGCGTCTCAAGGTTCAGCAATATTTTAGTCTCTATATAACCGTTTTCTTTTCTGAAATCATTCCCTACAATAAAGTTTTCATTTATTGGAATGTCATGTTTTCTTAAAACATCTTTATATCCATTTACACGGGCATTATTTGTGTATGTGTTGGGAAGGCCCTGAATAATAGCTATTTTGGTGTGCCCCAGGCTGATTAAATGTTCAACCGCATCAGAAGCACCTGAATAATTATCAACAATTACAGAATTTGTATTTAGCTGATCTATGCACCTGTCAAGCAGTACCACCGGCTTATTCAGGTTTAATAATTCTTCAATATGTTTATATTTTGTACCGATAGGCATAATGATATAACCATCAATTCCTTTTCGCCTAAGAAGTTCAATCTGCTCTATTTCAGTTGTAATATTTTCATTAGTGCTGCATACAATAAGGCTGTAACCAAACTGATATGCCTGTGTTTGTATTACATGAGTTATGTAAGCAAAAAAGGGATTAGAAATATCAGGAACTACCAACCCGATTGTGTGAGTTTTATTTAACCTGAGTCCGCGGGCAAGTTCATTGGGATGATAATTCAGCTCTTTTGCAGCATGCATTACCAACTCTACAGTTGACTGGCTGATCCTGTATTTTGGTGCTTTATTATTCAACACCCGCGAAACTGTTGATACAGAAACGCCTGACTTATGAGCTATATCTAGTAATGTTACCATAAATTTGCACAATCGTTTGCATGAACTTACCTTTTTGAAATATTAATGTCAAGAAAAAAATGCGTGACTTTTTTAAAATTGTTTTTAAAAATAGTATTTAAGGTTCGAATCAGAAATTTTGGAGATTATTTTGAGAGGATACGAATAGTTTTAACTACCCTTAAATTCGGCCTTCCTTTTTTCCAGGAATGCAGATGTTCCTTCTTTGGCGTCTTCTGTGCCGCAGCAAAGTGCAAACAATCCGGCTTCGTAATTTTGCCCTTCTTTTGCGGATAGTTCATCTACTATATTTACAACTTTTATAGCCTGCTTAACTGCATACGGCGCCTTACCGGCTATTTTATTTGCCATTTCCAGAGCTTTAACTAAAAGCTCAGACTGAGGGTAAACATGATTTGCAAGCCCCAGCCGGAAAGCTTCATTTGCATCAATCATATCACCGGTAAGAATATATTCCATAGCCCTCCCGGAGTTTATTAACCTGGTTAAGCGTTGTGAGCCGCCATAACCGGGAATAATCCCAAGATTAACTTCAGGCTGTCCAAATTTAGCATTCTCTGATGCAAGCCGGATATGGCATGCCAATGCAAGTTCACATCCGCCGCCAAGTGCAAAACCGTTTACTGCTGCTATAACAGGCTTATCTAAATTTTCAATAATATTAAAAACTCCCTGCCCGTATTCCGCAAATTCCTTTGCTGAAATCTCATTTAGTTTATTTAACTCGGAAATATCAGCTCCGGCTACAAAGGCTTTTTCACCGCTGCCTGTTAATATAACCGCAGAAACTGACTCGTCATTATTTATTTCAGTAAAAAGAGAATTCAGTTCACTCATTGTTTGACTATTTAAAGCATTCAGTTTATCGGGACGGTTAATCCTTACAATGGCAACAGAATCTTTTTTTTCAAGGAGAAGATTTTGATAATTCATATAACCTCTAAAAAATGACATACAATGGAAGTCTTACCTTCAGATCTACCGCTACATTCTGACTGGTTTCAAAATAGTTGTACGTGGCAAGAATTTCCATCATAAACATTGAAACACCTGCGCCTACACTAACACCTAGCTTGGAGTTTTCTTCAATGTAATTGCTTCTCCCGGAGCCGGGTTTAAATTCATGCAGCCTGTTGTAGTAATTAAAAGCTGCCGATGCTTCCACTATAGGTATTAATAAAAATATATTCTCCAAAAAAGGCGGGAAATAGTATCTTATACCCATATTAACTGGAAGAATATTTGTTGAAAGATTAGAATGGTCGGTTGACTGATAGTAATCCAACGACCCGGGATACTGTTCAAATCCTACTTTTGCAAATATGAAGAAAGGCAGATATTCATTATCTGTATATGACAGTTCAATATTAAAGCCATAACCTAAATCAGTTGAATTAGCAAAATAACTTATTGGCAGACGGGGACCAACACCAAAGGCTACAAATACTCCCCTGGCTTTATCTGCAGGTAATATGTTTGTTTGCAATGTTGATACTAAAAACAGCAGTAACAAAATCTTTTTCATTTATTCTTTCTATTGATAAAAGAAAAATACAAAATAATATTCTTTCCTAAAATGATAGGCATTGCAATAGCTTTGTACCGGCTAACTGAATCTTCAGGATAATATCATCCTGTTTTTTATTGCTTAAAAGAAGTATGGATTTTACTATTTCCTCTTAATATAATTACAACTTAATGATTGTGCCGGACAAATAAATATCTACCCGCTCACATTTTTATACTTTAATATTAAATTATTTGCCAAAGTACGTTTAATTTAAGTTTTTCTTGCTTATTTTTGCTTTAACAAATTCTTCCTTCGGGATCTAATCAATAATTATTTTTATAAAAATTAAAGTTTCTATGTTTAAACCTAATATACTTTTTGCTCCTCATTCAGGCTCACAGATAATTTCCCGTGAAAATATTGATGATATGTATAAGTGGGATCTGACTCATATATACTCATCTGATGAAGAATGGGAAAAAGATTTTCAGTGGATTGAAAATAATCTTAATAAATATAAAGATTTTATAGACACCCTGGCTGCAAGTCCTCAAAACCTGTTAAACTGTCTTAAGTTTGATGATGAAACCGGGATAAAACTTGAGCGTCTTTATCTTTATTCAATGCTTTCTAAAGATAGTGATATGAGGGTAACAAAATACCAGGCTTCTGATGACCGGATAAAAGGGCTTTATGCAAAAGTTTCAACGGCAGCTTCATTCATCCGCCCTGAATTGTTAAATATACCCGAAAATATGCTATGGGAAATGGTAGAAAAAGAACCCGCTCTTGAAATATACAGGCATCTGTTTAATGATCTTTTAAGAACAAAAGCTCATACTCTTTCAAAAGAACAGGAAGAAATACTTTCTCTGGCAGGCGAAATAACTTTAGCACCATATAACACATATTCAATTTTTACAAACTCAGATTTAAAATTTTCCAGCGTTAAGGATGAGGAAGGTAATGATACAGAAATATCTCATGCCCGGTTTTACGCTGCTATGTATTCAAAAAACAGGAGCTTCAGGCAGCGGGTTTTCCATAGTTATTATAAACCTTATATAGAATTTGCAAATACTATTACTACACTGTTTAACGGAAATCTGAAAACAAATATCTTCAATGCAAAAGCAAGAAAATACGGCTCTGCACGTGAAGCTGCACTTGACAGGAATAATATTCCGCTTTCAGTTTACGACAATCTTATTGAAGCTGCCAATAACAGTCTGGAACCTCTTCACAGGTGGGGAGAATTAAAAAAGAAAATATTAAAAATAGATGAGCTGCATCCTTATGATGTTTATATAAGTATTTTCTCAAATAAATCAGAGAAAAAATATTCCTATGAAGAAGGCAAAGAAATAGTCCTTAATTCTCTGAAACATCTCGGTGATGATTACCTGGCATCAATAAAAACAGCATTTAGTAACAGGTGGATAGATGTTTATGAAACTCCTTCAAAAAGGAGCGGTGCATATTCATCCGGAACTACCTTCGGCGTGCATCCATATGTACTTCTTAACTGGACTGACCTGCTTAACGACGTTTTTACATTAAGTCATGAGATGGGGCACAATATGCACTCATATTATACAGGGAACTCGCAGCCTTATCCCTACGCTAATTACACAATTTTTCTTGCAGAAGTAGCCTCTACATTTAATGAAAGCCTGCTGCTGGATTACCTTATAGAAAATTCATCTGACAAAAATGAGAAACTTTACCTGCTGGAAAAATATCTTAATAATATTACATCCACCTTCTACAGGCAGACAATGTTCGCTGAGTTTGAAAGCCTTGTATATGATAAAGTGGAAAATGGAGAAGCGCTTACGGCAGATGTTTTGAGAAAACTTTATAAGGATATGTATCAGAAATACTGGGGCCCGGCAATGGTTATTGATGAAGAGGAGGAATACACGTGGGCAAGAATACCCCATTTCTATTATAACTTTTATGTTTACCAGTATGCCACAGGCTACGCCGCATCCGAAGTGCTTGCGCATAAGGTAAAGCATGAGGGTAAACCGGCTGTTGAAAAATATTTGAACTTTTTAAAATCTGGAAGTTCCGATTATTCAATTAATATTCTTAAAGCCGCCGGTGTTGATATGAATTCACCTGAACCGGTAATTGCCACAACCCGTAAGATGATATCGCTGCTTGATGAAGTGGAATCTTTATTATAGCGTATGTTAAGTCACAACAAAGAATGATACTCCGGTTCATTTTCTGCCTCAGTCTGCTCCGGGATCAACTCATTAATTATTTTATCAAGCAAATCATACTCACGCTTCATTATCAAAGATTCAGATAAATATCTTGCCTTCTCCCTGATGTTTTCAAGTTCAGCCTTCCCATACAAAATAAAGATCTTTTTCAGCCTTTCTTTTATATCCTGATATCCCAGAGCCTTAGAATCAGGCCTGGATTTTTTAGTCATTTGAAGATTTTCAAGAAAGGCTCTTTCTCTTGATGATGCATAAAAATTACCAATTATTTTTATATCATCTTCATCAGGGCCTTTTCCTTCCAGAAAATTAATAGTTATTCCGGGTAATCTGATTTTTTTTGTGTAAGAATGTGTAACAAAAATCTGGTTTGTAATAGTAGGCTTTATCTCAAATGCAGAGCGGTGGCTTAAAACTGCTTCCGGGTAAAGATTGCTTAAAATTTTAAATAAATTTCTCCTTATGATTACAGAAATTTCATCGGTGAAATTAGTGGTATAAAGCCGCGGGGAGATTTTTTTTATTTGATGCCCCTTAAGCATCTTTTTTATTTTGTATGCCGCAGCGGCATCTGATGAGCCAAAGACTATTTCACTCATTTTGGAAAATTTTTGTAATTATTCAGGTATTTTCTATAATTATAATTTACCAAATAAAAAGATATTTTTCAAAATTTTTCCACAAAGAGAAAAAATAAGAGTCTAAAATTTTCCATTATATAATTTTATTACAATAATTTTCCAGAATAATATCAAATATGCCGTTTTTTGCTTATTCTGGGGCTTCTTTATTATTCTCTTGTTAAGATACTTATACATTTATAGATTTCCCACCGGCTTTTAACAAATTATATCAGGAACTCATAAAAATGAAAATTTATGCTAAAAAGGACTTAAATGAATTCCATCAGTCACTAACTTATGATGATATCAGCCTTATACCTACCGAAATTTCCAGAGTAAAATCACGGACTGAAGCCGGTACAAGCTGTAATTTCTTAGGGGTTGATCTCGCACTGCCGGTAATATCCAGCCCCATGGATACAGTATCAGGAATGGAGATGGCATCCGCATTAACTGATTTAGGCTGTCTTGGAATCCTTAATCGTTTTGATTCTTCACTAAATGAAATTTTATCAGGAAAAAATAAAGATAATATAAGGGGAGTCTCTGTTGCCTTAAATACGCCCCTTGATGTAGTTGAAAAACTCGCTTCGGAAAGCTTTATTATTTGTATTGATACTGCAAATGCCAATAACAAGGAAGTACTATATAAAACAGAAGATATAAAAAAGAGATTTGATGTAAAAATCCTGGTTGGAAATATAGCCCATGGTGCAACATTAAAACAGCTTGAGGATTCAGGGGCAGATGCAGTACGGGTTGGAATTGGAAGCGGCAGTGTTTGCAGTACTTCAATACAGACAGGCATAGGAATAGGGCAGGTTTCATCATTATTGAATGTTCTTTTTGCAAGAGAAAAGGATAATTTAAAGATTAGAATAATTGCAGATGGTGGTATTAAGAGCGCAGGAGATATTGCCAAAGCAATTGCCCTTGGCGCCGATGCTGTTATGCTGGGCAGAATGCTTTCGGGCACAAGGGAAACTCCCGGTGAAATTATAAAATATAACGGACAGTTGTGGAAAAAATACCGCGGCTCCGCCTCATTTGGTGTAAAGATGAGGAATGAGTTTATTGAAGGCGAAGAGACAATGGTTGCATATAAAGGAACGGTTAAAAATGTAATTGATGGTATCTCCGACGGACTGAGAAGCTCAATGAGTTATATGAACTGTTTTAACCTGGATGAACTGAGAAAGACAGACACATTTGCAGTATTAAGTAACAGCTCGTACCTTGAAAGACTGCCGAAAATGTAATTATGGTGCAGGAACATGCCCGGACATGTTCCTGCATACTTAAGATTATTTCATGTTAACAAACTGTGCGGGAAAATCAAAATCGGCTTCTTTAACTAATTTAATTACAGCCTGAAGATCATCTATTTTAGGTGCCTGTATACGCACCTGCTCATCCTGGATCTGCACATTTACCTTTAATTTTGATTCTTTAATAAGAGTGGTAATTTTTTTTGCATTCTCTTTTGAAATGCCGCTCTGAAGGTCAACTTTTTGTTTTATCCTTCCCCCTGCTGCAGTTTCCGGTTCATTAAACTTTAATGCTTTTACCGAAATACCTCTGCGTATAAATTTTGTTTCAAGAATATCAATGCTTGCTTTTAGAGCATAGTCATCTTTGGTATTTATAATAATATTTTTATCTTTTTTATTCAGCTCAACAGATGTATTGGCATCTTTTAAATCATATCTCTGGTGAATTTCTTTTAATGCCTGGTTAATTGCATTATCAGCCTCCTGTAAATCAATTTCAGATACTATATCAAACGTATGATTTTGTGCCATGATATTCCCTATAAAGTTTTTTCCAAAATTAGAATCTTTTAAGAAGAAAAGAAAGAAAGCATGTCATATAGAATAAATTTTCCGGAAAATATACCTTAAGAGTTAGTTTATCCTGTTCCCTGTGGAAATATCTCTCCTCTTGGAATGTTTTGAGATAATTTATTTATTAAAATACACACCTGCACATCGGTACTTAAATGCTTTTTATTTATTTTTCAGGTGACCGGTATAATATATTCCGGCATGAATAAAACTAAAACCGATACTAAAATGTACTCTTCTTTCAATCATAAAAAAATAATAACTGCTCTGTTTACTATAGCTGTTGTTTTTTTAATTGCCAATATTACGGCCACTAAAATTAAACATAATGATGCTGTTTATATCTCATCAGAGGCAAGCGGACAGCAAATAAATAATTATTTCGTTATATCAATCAGAAGTTTTGGCATTGATACCAACTGGATAAAATTAAAAAAAACTGCAAAGGATGTCCCCGATTCACTATATGCCTCATATCTTATTGATGTTCCGCGTGACCTGCCGATAGCACTTCTCTTAAAAGAGCTTCATAACACGTACGATACCAATGCAGTAAAACTTACAGCATTGGAAAAAAAAATAGGAGGCAGAACAGTACTGGAGATTTCTTCCGGCGATCAGTTGAAGTTAAGAGCAGATTTTAATTATAAAGATGGTATCAAAAGGAAAGCCGGGCAAGTGGGTTTTATACTTGAAAATTTTGACGACCTCAATAAACAGGAAGATTCGGTATTACTCAATTCTCCTGAAACGTTTGCCGTATTGCTTGTTCCATCAAAAAAAGCAGCCGGACTTGCTAAAAATATTTCAAACAGCCGCAAAGAATATATTATTCTCCTAAATGATAATATTACTGAACTTACTTATAAATTAAATCCGGATTATTCCGAAGCCAGACTAAAGAGCTCCATCCGTTCCATTTTAGGAGATTTTGCAAGTGCGGTTTTTATAATGATTGATGATAATTCAAACCTCTTTTCTTCACCTGTATATCCTCTGCTAAAATCAGAAATGGAAAAAAGAAATATTAAATTGTTAACCAAAAGTTCTTTCAGGATTTCCAGCGGGGATGGCCCTGAAAGCAGTTTGAGAAATTTCCTCTCAAATTTTAAGGATGGAGATACAGAAGCAGTAATCATTTCAGCAGAAGACTATAGACAGATAAATAATGTAATTATCAGCTACAGGAAAATAGGGTACAAATTCGTGAATCCATCAAATGTGGTTATGTAAAAGTGAAACACAGCTTTCTTATAACTACACTACCGGTAAATCTACCTCTATAATTTCCCTGTTAAACTCATTTAGCTGCCCCTTTAGCTTTGTTTTATCACCAACTATAACAATCACAGCATCATCCGGAAAAATATTTTCTGCGGCCGCTTTATTAACACCGCCGGCAGATATTTCCCTTATGTTTTCCAGGTAAGAATCGAAAAACTCATCCGGTAAAGAATGTACAATTAGTGTGGATATATTTGCTGCTATCTGCCTGTTTGTTTCAAAGTTAGAAGGGAATTTTCTGATAAGAGAAGATTTTGCAAAATCAAGCTCAGCTTCTGAAACACCATCTCTTATCCCGTTAAGTTCTTTAATTATTTCTCTCACAGCATTACCGGTGTTTTCAGCATTTACTGAAGTGGATACAAAAAAATACGCAGCATTTTTATAATAATTAAACCGGGAAAAAGCTCCATATGTATAGCCTTTATTTTCCCGGAGATTCAGGTTGATCCTGCTGCTGAATTGGCCTCCCAGAATAGTATTAAGAATTGATTTCTCGAAATAATCAGGGGAGCTTCTTTTAGAGGATAAATGACCGATACGAATTTCACTTTGAACTGAGTTTTCCTTATGAACAAGAATTATTTTTCTTTCCATGTTATTTGTACTATTTAATACAGCAGTACTTTGCCTGGTGGTTTTCCATGAACTTAAATAATAATTCAGTTTATCCTTTATTTCATCTTTATCTGCATCCCCAACAACAATTATCCCTGCACCCGAAGGAGAAAAATAATTATCATAAACATACTTCATATCTTCACTTGTTGTACTTAGAACATCATTTTTGTAACCTATAACAGGATATGCATATGCATCGTTCCCGCCAAATAAATAATATTCAAAAACAATATTAGCTATTTCATCGGGGTCATCATTTAACTGCATAATTCGTGTTAATATTTTTCTCTGCTCCCGTGCAAAATCATCAATATTTAAATGCGGTCTGCATATTACATCACTAAATAGCTTAAGTGATTCATCCCTGTTTTCTTTTAGTGTTCTTAAAGAAATAAAAAGATTATCATTATTCGGGCTTATATCAAAATTGGAACCAAGCAGATCGAACTCTTCATTAAGCTGCAATGCATCATAATCCCCTGCGCCTTCATCAAGCAGCATTGAAAAAAGATTGATCATACCTTTCTTCCCTGCCGGATCATACTTACTGCCGGATTCAAGAATTAAATTAAAACGAAGAATGGGAAGGTGATTTCTTCTTACAAAAAATACATCAAGATCGTTTTCCAGTTTAAATTTTTCTATTTCGGGAAGTGTAAATGAAATCTGATCAAATGGTTCTGGTTTAATTGTCCTGTTTAGCAAAATCTTTACCTCGGAATTTTAATACGTCTATTGTTTTCATAAAAAGCACCGCAAATTAAACGGTTTTACGATTCATTATCTTCTGGTATAATTCTCAATTCAACGAAACTTTTAAATAAGTATTCAGCAGCTCTTTTAATATCATCTTCTGTAACATTTTCGTACCGGCTCAGGTCTTGGTTAAAAGAATTTGGTTCATGTAAAATATAATTATAATAGTTTAACTGGTCAGCCAGGTTATCAATATTCTGCATTGAATATATGAAGCTGGATTTAATCCCATTTTTTGACCGCAGCAATTCTCTTGAATTTATGCCGTTATCACATAACTTTTTCAGTTCATAAAATATTTCCGATTTGATAGTATCAATTGATATTCCTGGTTTTGCTGTTGCAATAATCATAAAATGGCCGGCATATTTTCCTGAATACTGATATGCAGTAACATCCTGGGCTATCTCCTTATCATAAACCAGGTTTTTGTATAGCCGCGCATTTTTTGAACCGCTAAGAATATCTGCAAGTATGTCAAGTGCTGCATCATCATGGCTAAATGTTTTTCCGGTACGCCATGCTAAGTATATTCTTTCAAGCTGCACATTTTCTTTATAAATTATTAAATTATTGTTTTTAAGCGGGCCTGCGTCTTCAATATTAAGTGCAACAAACTTTCCACCATGAATATCTCCAAAATACTTATCGAGCAGATCTTTTGCTTTCTCTTTTTCAAAATCTCCGGCAATAACTAAAGATGCGTTGGCAGGAGCATAATAAGTATTAAAAAAATGATTTACATCATCCAGAGTAAAGCTTGCAATATCTTTTGCATATCCTATAGTAGGCCAGTTGTAAGGATGCCCTTCCGGGTAAATATTTGCTATCAGCTTCTCCCAGGCCAGGCCATACGGCTGATTATCATACCTCTCAAGCCTTTCGTTTGTTACCACGTCTTTTTGATTATTCAGCTTTTCCTGTGTTATTGCGGGCAAAAGGTATCCCATCCTGTCTGACTCAAGCCATAAAACAAGTTCCAGAAAATTTGAAGGAACTTTTTCATAATAGTTTGTCCTGTCAAAACTTGTTGAGCCGTTCAGTGATCCGCCAGCCTCCTGAATATATTTAAAATGCATCTCCTTTGCCACATTCTGTGAACCCTGAAACATCATATGTTCAAACAGATGGGCTATGCCTGTTTTACCTTTCCTTTCATTTGCTGAACCTGCCTTATACCATATGTTTACTGAAACAATCGGCAGACTCTTATTTTGATGGAGGATTATTTCCAGACCATTTCTTAGTGTATACTTCTCATAATCAACATTTAAAAGATTCATATGTTTCCTTTTAGATAATACCGCAGTACTATGGCTTCCATACCATCAGTATTAAAATAAAAAATAATTGAAATAATTCTTTATTGGAAATCAAAATGCAAAAAAAAATCAGATTTCCTTATCGGGAGAATTATATGAATATTCAAACCCATTTTGCAGTCCCGGACAAAATGGTAATCTGAATAAATTCACAGTTTATTAGGAATGAAAAGACCTGTTTTAATTCAGTAATTTTAAGACTCTGTCCAGTCTGATCGAACCAATCAGGCGAAAAAGATCCGTAAACGGAATATTCCTGTCCCACGAGAATAAAGTTATAAAGGCTTCTCCCACAACCAGGTCCCGGGGAACAAAACCCCAGTAACGGCTGTCCATACTATCGTCCCTGTTATCTCCCATCATAAAATAATAATCTTTTTTAAAAGTATACTCTCTTACAGGAATATTTTCAATGGTTACTACACTTCCATTAAAGCCTACTACATCACTGCCATACTCACGATTTATCGTGGTTTGCCATTGCTCAATATTATCAATATTTAATGATATTTTTGAACCTTCTTTTGGTATTACCAGGGGACCATAATTGTCTTCATTCCATGGCATTCCCCTCGGAAAAATTCTTGGTTCAACAATCTCCTGCGGTCTTGGATAAGGACTTAAATATTTTATATGAGGTGGAATAGGAAATTGTTTTCCATTAACATAAATAACTTTATCAATTATCCTTATTGTATCCCCCGGCAGCCCGATACACCTTTTAACATAGTTAACACCCAGCTCAGTAGCATGAAGTTGGTCACGGTCGCCGGGATATTCAAATACAACAATATCACCATGTTTTGGTTCTTTAAAAGCAGGCAGCGTAAAATAAGGCAATTCTATTTCTGTAAACGGTATATATTTGGGCGAAGAAGAGCCATAAATAAATTTATTAACAAGTACAAAGTCCCCCACCAAAATTGTATCTTCCATTGAACCAGTTGGTATGCGAGTATTCTGAACAACAAATGTTATTATAAAAAATGCAGCTATAGCAGCAAACAATAATGATTCAAAGAATTCTTTCGTTTTTTCTTTTGGTGTTTTTATTTTATTCAATTCTTCATGAGTTTTAACCCCAAAGAATTTTCTTACGCCGTCTTTAAATGACAATTTTAAACCTCAATTATATTACTATTTATTTTTAAATTAGAATAAGGTTATTTAACTAACCTGTTTCATTGAATCCAGTTTAGTTCTTAAAAGCTCATTAACAATTTTAGGATTTGCTTTCCCCTTTGTCTGTTTCATTATCTGGCCAACAAAAAAACCAAAAACTTTTTCTTTACCTTCAACATATTCCTGAACCTCATTTGGTTTTGCAGCCAGTATATCTTCAATAATTTTTTCAATCTCAGAAGTATCTGAAATCTGAACAAGATTCTTACTTTTGACGATTTCTTCGGGGTTTTTGTTCTCTTTGAGCATCTCGGGAAATACTTCTTTGGCTATTTTCCCGCTTATTGTCCCCTTTTTTATCAGATTTACAAGGGATCCCAGATTTTCGGGGGAAACTGAAAAGTCCCTGATATCTATTTTTTCCTCATTCAGAACCTTAAGAACATCCCCCATAATCCAGTTGCTCGCAGTTTTGTAATCATCTGTTACCGAAATAACTTTTTCATAATAATCTGCAAGTTCACGGGTTTGGGTCAATATTTCAGCATCATACTCAGGAAGAGCATATTTTGTTACTAACCTCTCCTTCCGTTTTTCCGGAAGTTCAGGCAGGCTTTCAGCTATTTCATTCTTCCATTTTTCGTCAACAATTACAGGGAGAAGATCGGGTTCAGGAAAATAACGGTAATCATGTGCTTCTTCCTTGCTGCGCATAGATCTTACTTCAAGCTTGTCCGGGTCCCAAAGCAGTGTCTGCTGTACTATTCTTCCGCCGTCTTCCAATATATCTGTTTGTCTTTCAATCTCATAATTTATTGCACGTTCTACATTCCTGAATGAGTTCATGTTTTTTACTTCAGTTTTAGTACCCAGCTTTGTTTCACCTTTTAATCTTATAGAAATATTTGCATCGCATCTAAGCGAACCTTCCTCCATATTCCCATCGCAAATACCAAGATACTGAACAATCTGCCTGATCTTCTGCAGGTAAAGGGATGCTTCCTGGGCAGTACGAATATCAGGTTCACTTACTATCTCCATCAAGGGAACACCGCAGCGGTTGACATCAATACTTGTTTCATACCCCTGGTCATGTATAGATTTACCGGCGTCTTCTTCCATATGTATTCTTGTTAAGCCGATCTTTCTATGTGTAGTATCAGGAAGAGTTAGCGTTACAAAGCCATGCTCACAGATTGGTTCTTCATACTGGGATATCTGGTAGCCTTTGGGGAGATCAGGGTAAAAGTAATTTTTTCTTGCAAAAATTGAACAGTTATTTATTGTGCAGTTAGTTGCAAGACCCATCAAAACAGTAAATTCAACAACTTTTTTATTAAGTACAGGCAGAACTCCGGGGTGACCGAGGCAAACAGGACAAACATTACTATTTGGCGCATTACCGAATTTAGTAGAGCAGCCGCAGAATGCTTTGGAATCAGTTAGAAGCTGGGCATGTACCTCAAGCCCGATCACTGCTTCATATTTATCGTTCATATTTCCTTACAATTTTGAGGATTTAAATATAAAAAGAAAGGGGCTCGATTAAAAGGCATAGAGGAAAACATGGTACAGCCGGATTTTTGGTGGTAAAAGATTGATATAAATTGATAGAATTGCTAGTTTAATGATGGAGATGACAATAAGCCTCTCCTTTACGAAGAGAGAGGTTGGAGTGAGTTCAGGTGCCTGCTATAGAAAACAACTTCTAATTTATAACAATTACCTTAAGTTTTTTTGAATTCCATTCTTCTTATTGTAATTACAACTGTACCACGGTCTTAACTTAAATACCGGATAGTTGAATTTTTACTTTGCCGGTGAAATTTTCACATTTGATGTTTATCCTGGTAGGAAACAGCCCGGACAAATCTTTGATTTCATTATTTAAGTTTGTTTCAAACTGCCCCTGGTAAATAATTCTTCCGTTGCTAAGAATTGTAACATCTATATACCCCGAGTTATAATCTGTAATAGTAAAAGCGGCTCTTGTTTTATTGGTAGTTAGATTAGGGAAATCTATATGATTCAGAAATAGATTTGCGGCATTGATAGAAAATGTATATGAATTTCTTACACTTTCCTTTACTGGTTCATTAATATTATATGCCGGATTATCAGGAGAAATTACTTCCTCCCTGCATCCGGCAAGTAATAAAATTGAAAGTGAAAAAATAATGATGCCGCTTTTTTTGATTTTCACTTTTTTTCCATAATAGGGTTTCATTTACATTTGTTAATACAATAGTAACTTAATAAAGTGAGTTTATACTATCTACAACAGCAGACATCTGGTCATAACTATGTGCGCCAGGTAAAAACTTTTGCTGGTTACCTTTCATATCAAAAACAAAGGTTGCCGGCACAGCTCCGCTCCATTCGGGGTTAAGCATATTTATTATTTCATCTGCGCTTTTATCCGCTGCAACATAAACCTTAAATCCGGCATTCTGTTCTTTTAAAAAAGGAATAACTTTATCTTTTATCTCCGATGGAAGATCAACACTTAAAGCAATTACCTCAACGTTTTTATCTTTATAATTCTCATCAAGCTCAACTATAGCAGGAAACTCCTCAACACACGGAACACACCATGTTGCCCATACATTAAGAAATAAAGTTTTACCATTTCGCTCAACTATTATTTGCTGCAGTTCTTTTTCGGTTATAACTTCAATATTATTATTCGGATTTTCCTCTTGAGCCTGTTTTTCATTATTACCACAGGAAAAGCTTATTATTCCAAGAAAAAGGATTATGTATTTCAAGAGTCAATCCTCTTTATGGTACACCCGAAAGCTTTTGTCCTGATGTTTGATACTTTTTTACCGCTTAATACTTCATCTAGTGCTGTTGATAGATCTTTACTGGTAATATCCCCCTCATCGCGTGAATCATCAATTCTGCCGTGATACAGTACTTCAAAGTTTGAATTAATTACGTAAACTTCGGGTGTAACGCTTGCCTCCAGCTTATCAGCAATAATATTTTTTTCATCCTTTAACACGGCAAAACCCAGCTTATTTTCTTCAGCATGTGACTTAATTTCACTTATACTTTCCTGCTTGTTAGAGTTTATGCCAAGGAATGTTACCTCTTTACTGCTGTATTTTTTTTGAAGTTCTGCCATCCTTGTATTGTATGCATTTGAAATAGGGCATTGTGTGGAAACAAAAATCAATACTATAGCTTTCGATTTTTTATAATCAGCTAATGAATGGGCTTTTCCATTATAATCTTTCAGTGAGAAGTTCTCGACCTTTGATTTTTCCGGAAGTTTATTTTCTGCCGTAAGATTTATAATAAAAGCAAGAACAAGCAGTAAAACAACGGAAGAAACATAAGCAACAGGCTTCTTTTTCATGATTGGGGCTCCTTTTTTAATTAGGGTTTTACTAAAATATAACTAATTGTTACTAATACAATCCCCTTTTCTGGTAGGATATACGAATACTCTTTCTATTATGAATAATTATGGTGTTTTGACTTTAGATTACTGCAGAACGCACAGGGTTTGAATTTTGATATTCCGGGGCTATGGACTTCAATAAAGCATAAATTCAGCTCTTCTCAAATACAAATCTCTCCTCTGAAATATAATCCCCGAATTTATCAGTGTGTTCCTTCTGAAGGCGTTTTGATTCCTTTACAGAATAAGCCATAAATTTTTCATAACTATCAGAATAATATTGAACAGAAAATGTTATTTCATCCCCTCCTTTTTGAGGCAGGATTACTGTATAAATTTCAGCCTTTGTTAAATATCCGGTGGCAATAACATTTGGTATATGGGTCTCTTTCATCCATTTAAGCCACTCCCCCTGTAAATGTTTTTTTATTGTAGTATTTACAACGTATAGAACCATTGTCTTTCCCGTAAATTTTTTCCCTGATCCCCCGGAGGATTATTTCTTTTATATCCTTTTATTTAGTAATGGCCCATCCCGGGAATATATCAAGGTTAAATAAAAAAGTTCCTAAAAAATAAACAAGTAAAGTTATAATTATTACACCTATTAAATTTAAAATAAATCCTGCTTTTACCATATCCATTATTTTTAACCTTTCGCTTGCAAACACAATAGTGTTGGGAGCAGTGCCTGCCGGCATCATAAAACCTAATGAAACCGCAAGTGTTGCCGTAATCATTAATAGCCATGGATGTATACCCAGAGCAACAGCAACAGAAGCCATAACAGGTAATATCATTTGTGCTGAGGCTGTGTTGGAAGTGAATTCGGTTAAAAAGTTATTTGTAATTCCAACAATAAGCAGCATAAGTAAAGGAGACATATAATGAAGCCCTTTAAAATGAGAACCTATGTACTCTGCAAGGCCTGTATCAATAAAACCTTCAGCAAGGGCAAACCCGCCTCCAAAAAGCAATATTATTCCCCAGGGGATTTTCATAAAAGAATGAGTACCCAATATTGTTGTTTTACCAGACTCTTCTCCGGGAGCCGTATTTTTTGCAGGAATAATAAATAATATCATAGCCATAGTAACTGCAACAACACCATCATTTAAATATTTAGGCTGATAAAATATCTGGTCCCATCCGGGAATAGTGATAAAGCCAAGATCCAGATCCTGCCTGAAAATCCATAAAAAAGCCGCTGCACTAAAAACAATTGAAATAACTTTTTCCTCAAAAGAAACTGCACCAAGCTTGAGGTATTCATCTTTTATAAATTTTTTATCAATCTCAATTTCATAATCAATTTTATAATATACTTTTGTAAGAAAAAACCCTGTGGCAAGAAGCATTATTGCTGCAATGGGCACCGCAAGCATCATCCAGCGGCCGAAAGAAATTTCAGGTGCCTCCGGAAATATTATATGTGATATTCTTACAAAAATAAGATTAGGAGGGGTACCGATTAGTGTTCCTATACCCCCTATACTGCCGGCATATGCAATTGCCAGCAGTAAAGCAATTGAAAAATTATGTGTTTTCTCTCTGCCAAAATCAGCTTCCATTTTATGAATAATAGCAAGGCCTATGGGAAACATCATTACAACAGTGGCAGTATTGGATATCCACATTGAGATAAAGCCGGTGGCAAACATTAATCCTAAAATAACTGCCCTGGGGCTGCCTCCAAAAAGCGTAATTATTTTTAAAGCAACCCTTTTATGCAGGCCCCATCTCTCCATTGCAACAGCTAATAAAAATCCCCCCAGGAAAAGGAAGATAATGGAATTAATATAGGACCCTGCAACTTTTTCACCATTCATCATGCCCATTAAAGGAAATAATATTAATGGTATAAGTGAAGTTGCTGCCAAAGGTACAGCCTCAGTAACCCACCAGGCAGACATAAGCACAACTACCGCAGCCATCTGTGTTATTTGCGGCCTGGCAGGATCAAGATCGGCAAAAAAAAGAATAAATATGAACGAAAAAACCCCTGTTACGAACCCAGCCTTTTGAGTTTTATTCATTTGCAGTTAGTTATTATTTATAAGTTGAATTGCCCCGGAAAGTTAACAAATTATGAATGTAATGAACAACTTTATTTTCTGTATTCTGCTAATTTTGATATGTCAATTACCACTTTTTATAATAATTGTTTAAGCCTGAATTTCTTCAAGCTTTACGGTTTCAGAAGGTTGTACTCTTTTACTACTCAAGGGTATAGAGATTAAAAGCATTACTATAAGGAGAATTAGCTGAGACGAAAGAATGTAAGGATTTAAATCTTTATTTACTGTAAAAAATCCTTCCCACTCAGAATATTGAGCCGCAAATAAAATGTTGATCATGGTTCCTGATTTGCTGCCGAAAGCAAGCAGGTTAAGCCATAATGCACTGAAAAACAAAAAAGTAAACCAGTATACATTACTGTAAAAATGAAGGAATATACCGGCTGATACCCCTGTTAGAATTAATTCAATAATAGGAATATAGTCGAATCCTTTTAAATCATACTCCCGGAAATCCAATGGAACGAACTCATATAGGAACAAAAATATTATAATCACAAATACAGGTAAGAATTTTATTTTACTTTTGAATGTGGAAATTAACAGATAAGAAAACAGTAATAGAAACTGCGGAAAGTTCCAGATAAGATAAACAGGATAATCAAAAATTGATGATAACCCGAACTCATAAAAATATTCAGGATCAGATATTTCACTTCTTCCCATAAGAAAAAGTATTGCCAGGATTATACCGAATGATAATACAATCCATACCACAGGGAGAAACTTCCTATTAAACAGAGGGTATTTAACTGCATCTTTTATTACATTAAAAAAATTATCCGGGTATAGAATTAACAGCGGCAAAACAAAACTAAGATGAAGCCTGAAACCAAGAATAATCAGGTATGTATCATACTCAAAATATCTTAATATCAGGCCAATAATATTAACAGCCAGAACAGAAAAAATAATTCTGGATAAACTAAGGCTTATCTCCGGGTTACTACTCTTCAAATTCAAGTTTTTTTAGTTCAGTTCCAACACCATGTTTATAAACCAACTGACCACCGTGATCGCCGGTTTCAAAAACAAAATAAACACCTATTAAAGCAAGCACTACAAATATATATCTAATATAACCAATAAACTTTTTCCTTATAACAAAAAACGTTCTTAACACCAAAACTCCGGCAAAATACCATAGAGTAATGTTGGCCCAGTCCCGGTGTTCATTTATTGCCTTGAACGGCATAATTGCACCTTTTTCCTCCCAAATCATTGCAACTTCGTGTGCCTGCTCACCTGTTAGCACTGCTCCTAAAGCCGCAAGAACACCAAAACTCAGCAGTAAATAAGCTGCTTTTGAAAAAAAATCACGCTTGAATAAAACACCAATAAGTTCAAGCAATGGATAGATGAATAATAAAGCCACTGCAAAGTGAACAATTCGAGGATGATTTTCTGCCAAGAACTCCATTGTTTATCCTTTCTATAAAATAATACCTGAAACAATAAATGTGGTTTGTTGATATACAGAATATTGTCTTTGTTTCTTAGTGCTTTATTATTTTTAAGCGGGACAAATTAAATTACAATATCAATTAACATCATTAGTATCTTACTTTATATAAAAACAAGCCTTTAGCGGGGACAGATTCGCCGGCTGTTTCCCTGTCTCCGGCAGAGATAATTTCCTGGATATATTTTTCATCAAAATTATTTTTAACAGCATTTAATAATGTGCCAGTAATTGATCTTACCATGCCATGTAAAAACCTGTTCGCCTCAATAAGAAATATTACCATTCCTTTTTTTTCAGTCCATTGAGCATTATAAATAATACATGTTTTATCTTCCGGTCCGGAATTTTTTCTGGCAAATGAGGTAAAATTTTCCTCTTTTATTATATACCTGCTTAATTGGTTTAACCTTGGAATATCAATTTGATTATGGTAAAAATAGGAATATCTAGCATAAAAGGGGGATTTGTATTTAGAGATAAAATAAAGATAACTTCTTTTTTTTGCATCGTACCTTGCATGAAAACTATTTACCACTTCTTTCATATCAATTACGGAAATATCCGGAGGGAGCATTGAATTAAGAGAGTGTTTGAATTTATAAATATCGATTTTGTTTCCGGTTCTGAAATTAGCAGCCTGCCCATAAGCATGGACACCGCTGTCGGTCCTGCCGGAACCAATTAGGTTCACTTCCTCCTTTAGAAGTACCTTTAAAGCGTTTGTGATCTTTTCCTGCACGGTAACACAGTTATGCTGGATCTGCCAGCCGGCATAATTTGTTCCATCGTATTGTAGAATGAGTTTGTAGTTAAACATAGTATAAAAGTCCAACATTTTGCTTCAATATTTAACAATTTACTTAACTATTGTAAAGGACTTTAATAAAATGAGAGCATCCGGCCTAAGGTGATATAGGGGGGAGAATTATCCCCATGTGATTGATTACATAGAATTATATTACATATAAAACTATTTTGGCAGGGTAGTAAAAAAAAAGGAGTAGACATGCTCTGGACAATTTTTGTAATCTTGCTGATTCTTTGGCTTCTTGGAATGGTTTCCTCTTATACCCTGGGCGGCTTTATCCATATTCTTCTTGTAATTGCTTTAGTAGTGGTAATTATAAGAATTATACAGGGACGAAGGCCTTTATAGAGGTGCATTCAGATTATGTTTTTATGTTCAGATAACATTAACAGATTAACGAAAGGAATGAATTATGAAAAAGAAAATGTTTTTTTCTCTGGTAGTTGCAGCTCTCTTTGCAATTGGACTATCTGCATGCGGTGATAACAGAACCCCTGACGATACAATGGATGGAACCGGGATGAATGATAACACCATGATGCAGGATGAAGGAACTCAAGTAACTTTCTGGGATGAAAATACAGACTTTACTTATACCGATAGAGAGCAGTATCGTGAATCTCTTAATGCTGCAGTTGATAAACTGGATGACCAGATCGACAGGCTGGAGGACAGAGCTGATAATGCAACTGGTGAGAATAAACAGATGATTGAACAGAGAATTGATCAGTTGAAAGAACGGCGTTCCCAGATTGAAAACAGGTTGAATGACTGGGCTAATATTACAGAAGATGAATGGGAAAATTTCAAATCGGATATAAATACCGCATGGAATGATGTCCAGGATTCTTTTGATCAAATTGCCAGAGATCTGGATCTGAACGATACTGAAGGTCAATACTAATAATATTCCATACTCGATCTAAAAAAGGGCTATCCCATAACTGGGATAGCTTTTTTTATTTAACACAGTAAGAATAATTAGATTAGTATTTAATGATCAATTTGTAATCTTAATATCCCGGTTATCCCGCTTCTAATCCCTGCTATTGAACGATCAAAAAATAAACTAAATATGACAGGGAAACTGTTATAATAAATCCCAGACCAAGGCTTACACTCCTTCGTATTTCTTTGGCGCCAAAGAAAAAAGCAATTACCCATTTTACAAGAGTGTTTGTAATTGAAGCTAAAATTATAGCAGCTACTGCTGTTTTTTCCTGCAGCCCTCCAATTGAAAGTTCCGCCAGCGAAACAATAATAGCATCCACACTTGTAATACCCGCAATTGAACTTGCGGCATAAATCCCGCTGTCACCAAAGTATACTTCTGCTGCTTTGGAAATAAAAATGACAATACCAAAAATTAACCCGAATAACAGGGCTGATCTAAGTTCAAATGGATTTTTAAACTCAATATCCCCCTTCCTGTTTGTCTTATTAGTTTTTTTTAGAATAAAAAAGCTTGCTGCCGCCCCGGATAAAGAAAATACAAGCATTGGACCCCAGATACCTGCAATTAAAGAGGTGTTAAGAACAGATACAACAATAAAAATACGGAGATACATAACAGTTGATGCAATTATTATTCCCGCAGCAGAACTATTTGAAATAGCTGGTGTTTTTTTGCTCTTTCTTGACAAGGCCAGAGCAACTGCTGTTGATGATATCATTCCGCCTAATAAGCCGGTAATAGATATTCCTTTATTCTGGCCAAAATATTTAATAAGGATGTAACCAATAAAACTAAATCCGCTTATAAAAATAACCATCAGCCATATCATCCGGGGATTTATTACATCAAATGGGCCGTATGTCTGATTTGGTAAGATGGGCAGAATAATAACTGTAATAACAGCAAGTTTTAATGTAGCATATAGGTCCTCTTCATTTATTTTACCAACAAAGGAATGAAATTGTATTTTTAATGTAAGAAAAAGATTTACTATTACTCCAGCTACTGCGGCAAGTATAATAAAATTCCAGAAAACAAGTGAGCCAAGCATGAACACAATAATAATTGAAATTTCAGAGGTACCTCCTGCTTTTCCTTCTTTTGCAGCAAAAATATGAGACGCAGTTACAAGTGAAATTAATCCAAGGGCAGCAACCGCATAAATAACCGGAGATGTTATTTCACTTACAAGTGCAGCTAAAAACCCAAGTACTGCTATTAAAGGGAATGTTCTAACACCAGCAAAAGTCTTTTCTCCTTCCGGTTTGGAGTGTTCCCGTTCCATACCAATCAATAACCCAATAAGTATGGCAACCAGCAATTTCTGTAAAATCAAAAAAAGGTCTTCTGATTCCAGAATATTTTTTGTAGAGACAAGGTAATCGGGGAGAGATTTTATTGAATCTTGCATAAGTTTTTAATAAAAAAATCTAATAATCTGTATGTGATTTATCAGAAAACTCACAGCAAAGTGATTTTTAAATTATTTTTTTAGAAATATGATTTCATGCCTGAACAAATAGATTTAACTTGTTCCGGTGTTAAGCGATATATACAGTTTTGATATTTACAAATTCACGTATTCCAAAAACAGAAAGCTCCCTGCCGTAGCCGGAATCTTTAATACCCCCGAAAGGAAGGCGGGGATCAGATTTTACAAGTGAATTAACAAAACAATTACCCGCTTTTAATCCCTTTGCGGCAACTTCTTCACCTCTTTTTTTATTTTTAGTAAATACTGCTGCGCCAAGTCCAAAGGAAGTATCATTTGCTGTTTCTATAGCCTCTGCCTCATCTTTTACTTTTATTAATGCTGCAACCGGTCCAAACAACTCTTCATCGTAAGCAGGCATATCTTTGTGTACATTGGATAAAACAGTTGGCGGATAATAGGCTCCTTTCATTTCCGGTATTACCCCGCCTAATAAAACCTTAGCCCCCTTTTCAATACTTTGTACCACCTGCTTATGCAAATCATCACGCAAATCATTTCGTGCCTGTGGACCAAGATCAACATTATCAAACGGATCACCCATCTTTTTACTTTTCATTTTATCTACATACAATTTTTCAAATTTGTCATAAACTTCCTTAACTATAATAAAACGTTTAGCCGCAATACAGCTTTGCCCGGCATTTATTAATCTTGAAGCAACACAGGTATCCGCTGCCTTGTCCAGATCAGCATCCTCAAGAATTATGTATGGATCACTTCCGCCAAGTTCAAGAACTGTTTTCTTCAATTGTTCTCCGGCTGTTTTTGCTACAGCTTTTCCGGCAGCTACACTTCCCGTTAAAGTTATTGCCTGAATTCTACTGTCCTTAATCAAATTTTCTATCTTTTTTGAAGAAAGAATAAGTGTCCTGAAAATATTTTCAGGGAAGCCTGCCTCACGGAAAACCTCTTCTATCGCAAATGCAGTTCCGGTTACATTTGAGGCATGTTTCAAAACTCCGGCATTGCCTGCCATTAAATTAGGAGCGGCAAATCTGAATACCTGCCAAAAAGGGAAATTCCATGGCATAATAGCCAATATTACACCGAGCGGCTGAAATGTTACAAAACTTTTAGATGCATCGCTTTTGATAACCTCATCCTGTAAAAACTTTTCAGCATTTTCCGCAAAATATTCACATGCCCATGCGCACTTTTCCACTTCTGAATATGACTGAGCAATTGTTTTCCCCATTTCCATAGTCATCAGCTTTGCATAATCATCTTTTTTCTTTCTTAGAACATCAGCAGCATTTTTCATTAGTTTACTTTTTTCTGAAAAAGCAGTGTTCTTCCATAAATTAAAATCTTTACCAGATTTTGCCAGTATCTCATCAACTTCTTCATCAACCATTTCAGGGTAGATTTTTATTAATTCACCATTGGCAGGATTTATTGATTCTAACATTTTTTGCACCCAATTAGTTTGTTTCAAAAATAGTGAAACGGAATATGCATTTAAAGAAGCTGGGAAGGACATCTCTCATTTTGTGACTGAGATAATAAATGGCACTTATTTATCATAATAAAGAAATATTTTACCACTTCCATAAATTTTATACGTTACCGGAATCTATATTTAATTCCCGTACGAAATGTTTATTTAGCACTAACAACAGATGCTTGACATATATATTTAGAAAATGTTTTTTAAAATTAAAATCGACCAAAAATTCAGTTGTAAAAATCTATTCTCTTTGAGGGCTTAAGCAAAGAGATTATCCTGGTATTTTTTCAGGATATATGCGCATTCCTGTATCTTAATATTATACTACCTTACATATGCATTATTAGATTATTGCATGGGAGTTATTTTGCCTTCAAGGATTTAATATCTTTTTATTAAATGATAAAGGTATAATATGAACAGACTCTCTGTATATCACCCCGGTTTCAGGATAAAGCCGCAAAAAATATATTATTCCTTTTAGCTTTCTTTCTTCCTCCTGTTTTTTT
>JAWOJF010000223.1:0-15200 GCA_046481785.1 Ignavibacteriaceae bacterium
CAAGGTCTCGCCTATAAGGATTTCGCCGGACCGGAGCCCTGCGTGTTCCCCCAGACCTCTCGTGCCGCCGGATGAAGGACTCTCACCCCCTTTTTCAGTCAGCTTATTTATAAATTCTTTAGAGCCGGTAGTTTGAAATAACTTCTTTGCAAATTCATCCTCTGCCTTAACAATGTGAAAAACTACAGATACCTGGTACTTATCTTCAAGAATGTATTTGTCTTTATCTTTCTTAATAGTATCATATACTTCAGCTATCTCTTTTTCAAATGTTTTGGTATTAGTTATCAGTAGAACAAATTGTATGGATGATATTACTTCGGCTCCCCTTCTCATCTCATCGGTTATTTCAAATCTTTTCACTGATTTCAGTTTTGTTAACTCCTCCTGAACAAGACTTTTATACCTGTATCCTGTACTTAACAAGACCATGTTTGTGCTTTCATTAAGCAGTTCAATTTGTGTAAGTATTTTTTCCTGGGATTCTTTATCGAAACCCTTAAACCTGCTCAGCCTGTTTTCATCACAAGCTGTTTTAAGTTCCTCAATATTAGATATACCGGCTTCCTCATAAAGAAATCTGATTTTCTTTGGAGTTAGTCCTTTTATCTTCAGGAGTTTTTCAATACTGCCGGGAACCCTGACTGATAACTCATTGTACAGTGTAGAGTATCCTTCAGTATAAAACTCATAAATAACCGCTTCCAGACTTTTGCCAATCCCGCTTATCTGGCTTATCTTTTTTTCTTTTATAAGCTTTTCAACATCTTTCGTAGATTTACGGACAGCCTCAGCTCCTTTTCTAAAAGCTCCAACTTTATAAGGATTTTCTTTCAGATACTCCATCTTACCGGCAATATCCTCAAGCAGTTTTGATATTTCGTTTTTATCAGGCATATAAATAAAAATTTTAAGATTGATTTGAATATAATAAAAGGATGGGAATTTCTCAGTCACCTCTCTACGAGAGGCTGTTTGAAAATTAAAGACTGAGGAGTAAATATTAATTCTTAGGAGTTTGTGTTAAAAGAAGAAAGTGGTGAATAAATATATATTAACCCCAGGCTTTCAGTTTCTGTTGCACAACTCAGCCTTAACTTCATAAGGAGAGGATATCAATTGCCATGACTATTAATGTCACGGCAATAAATAAACAGTCACTTTCAAGGAGAAGACATTTAAATTATTAGTTCTGCAACAGACTCTAAACATGGGGTTATTCAATCAAAGACGGGGATAACTTCTCAGTTCACTTCCCACATATTACCACTGAAAAGAAGTTTTCTTAAATCTCCCTCGCCCCGGGACTGCTTTACGCCTTCAATTTGTTTATGGAAATCTTCATCATAAGTGGATTTCTTTTCCTGTTTTAAAACTCCAATAGGAGTTGGAAATCCATCCATATCAGAAAGATGGGCAATAATATGAGAGCGCATAGGATTTGGATCAAACTCATCATGGATCCAGGCATCACTTAGTGAGTATTTACCATTTGAGAGATCTATTACTTCCGGTGTAAGGCCGTTAATCCTTATTGCTTTATCCATACTTTTGCCATACACCATTGGTTTTCCATGTTCAAGTACAAGAACATGATCGGCCTTAGTATCTTTATCAGTTAACTGGTCAAATGCACCGTCATTAAATATATTGCAGTTCTGGAAAACTTCAATGAATGCCGTGCCTTTATGTTCATTTGCCCTTTTCATCATTGCCTGCAAATGCTTTGCATCCCTGTCTAATGAGCGGGCAACAAAAGTTGCACCGGAACCAATTGCCAGTTCAAGAGGATTAAAAGGAAAATCCACACTGCCGAAAGGGGTACTTTTTGTTTTTTTGCCTTTTTCGGAGGTAGGTGAATACTGCCCTTTTGTTAATCCGTAAATCCTGTTGTTGAAAAGGAGAATTTTAATATCAATATTTCTCCTGCAGGCATGTATAAAATGATTTCCGCCGATGCTCATTAAATCACCATCGCCGGTTGCAACCCATACTGACAATGAAGGATTGTTCAGCTTTACACCAGTAGCTATTGCCGGGGCCCTGCCATGAATACCATGGAAGCCGTATGTGCTCATGTAATAAGGAAATCTTGCAGCGCACCCTATTCCTGATATCCATACAACATCTTCAATTTTTACTCCGAATTCCGGAGAGCTTCTCTGCATCTGCGCAAGTATTGAATAATCACCGCATCCCGGGCACCAGCGTACATCCTGCGATGAAGAGAAATCTTTTGAAGTATATTTAATTTTTTCCCGCTCCTGAACCTGTTCCTGATTTTTTTTATCTTCCATATCAGCTCCATTGGACTGCAAGATTTCTAGTCTGCAGTACTGCTTAATATTGTTTTAATTTTATTTTCAATTTCTGATGATTTAAATGGCAATCCCTGTATTTTATTAAAGGCTTCCACATCTACAAGAAATTCGCTTCTTAAAATTTTTGCAAGCTGTCCCATGTTTAACTCAGGACAAAGTACATATTTATATTTTTTTAATACTTCTCCGGTGTTTTTCGGAAAAGGATTTAAGTACCTGAAATGAGCCTGAGCAGCTTTTTTTCCTTCTGCTCTAACCCTGCTTACAGCTTCGGTAATAGCACCGTAAGTTCCGCCCCACCCTATTACAAGTATATCTGCATCTTTATCTCCCAATACTTCAAGTTCTGGTATATCATTCTCTATATTTTTAATTTTCTGGGCACGGAGCCTTACCATAAACTCATGGTTCTCCGGATCATAACTAACATCACCGGAAATGTTGGCTTTTTCAAGTCCGCCTATCCTGTGCATTAAGCCGGGAGTACCGGGAACAACCCAGGGGCGTGATAAATTTTCATCTCTTAAATAAGGCTGGAATCCTTCTTTCTCAGTTCTGAAATTCACTTCTATGGAAGGAATAGTATCCGGATCGGGAATTTTCCATGGCTCAGAACCATTCGCAAGATAACCATCTGACAGGTACATAACAGGCACCATGTATTTGGTTGCAAGCCTTGCTGCTTCCAGAGCCATATTAAAACAATCGGAAGGAGTAGCCGGAGCCAGAATGGCAACAGGAGCTTCGCCATTCCTGCCATACATTGCCTGTAGTAAATCTGACTGCTCTGTTTTTGTGGGAAGCCCTGTACTTGGTCCCCCCCGCTGAACATCAATAATAATAAGCGGCAGTTCGGTCATCACAGCAAGTCCTATTGCTTCAGTTTTTAGCGCAACACCGGGGCCGCTGGTAGTAGTTATAGCTAATGCTCCGGAAAAAGCAGCTCCAATTGCCGCAGTAATAGCAGCTATTTCGTCTTCGGCCTGGAATGTTCTTACATTAAAATTTTTATGCCTGCTTAACTCATGAAGAATATCAGAAGCAGGTGTTATCGGATAAGACCCGAGAAACAAAGGCAATCCGCTTTTAGCGGCTGCGGTAATAAAACCTATTGCCACAGCTTCATTCCCTGAAATATTTCTATATGTCCCTTTATTTAATTTAGCAGGTTCAACATGATACCTTGTGGTAAACAGTTCAGTATTTTCTCCGAAATAATAACCTGCCATTAAAGCTTTCTCATTTGCTTTTGCAATCAGCGGAGAATTCTTGAACTTAGATTCAATCCATTTTAATGTAGGTTCAATCGGACGGCTGTACAGCCAGTACATCATTCCGAGTGCAAAAAAGTTTTTACACCTTTCAATTTCTTTTGCAGAAAGACCGCTGTCTTCAAGTGCGGTTCTTGTCAGCGAGCTAAGCGGTACCTGTACAACATTATAACCTTCAAGTGTATTATCCTCAAGAGGATTTACATCGTAAGCTGCCAGTCTTAAATTTTTATTATCGAAAGAATTAAGATTTACTATTATTGTACCGCCGGGTTTAAGGTCTCTATAATTTGTTTTTAAAGCTGCTGGATTCATTGCAACAAGCACATCCGGGGCATCGCCGGGAGTATGTATATCACTGCTGCTGAAATGAAGCTGAAAGCCGCTTACACCATAAGTAGTCCCGGCAGGAGCTCTTATTTCAGCGGGAAAATCGGGCAGAGTGCTTAAATCATTGCCAACAAGGGCTGTGGTGTTGGTAAACTGGCTTCCTGTAAGCTGCATTCCGTCACCGGAATCTCCCGCAAATCTTACAGTTACATCACTTAGATTTGAAATGCTTTTTTCCAGCCTGTTATTAGCCGGAATATTTGTTTTATCACTCATAATATTGGTCGTTATATATTATTTCACTTTTTGGTTTAAGAATAGTTTCATTTTTACTTATTGAAGGAATGAATTGTGTTTTGTAATATAAAGGGAAGAAACCGCCGCAGGGAACAGCCGGAGCTATATACAGGCAGTTAAAAAAATCATGCAGCAAAACAGTAATGCTGCTCCAGATCGAAGATATATCCATTAGTAAAATAAAGTGTGAAGCCACTTTATGCTTTTTTAAAAATATATTTATAGTCGGGTTTTTTATACCGCCGTTAACTTAAATAAGCTAACATCTATTGTCAAATGCAAATAGTGAGCTGCAGCCGGATTTTGATTAACTGAAACAAAACTGTATAGTGAAAATAATTTATAAAAGTATGAAAAAAGGCCTTATAATCAATTTACTTTTTTACCGCTGATCCATATCTTATCATTGTTTATCTGTTAATTTTCACAGCTTAATACTACATGAATATATCGAAAATAGTACTACTTTTGTTTTTTGCCCTTCATCCTATTATTTCAGCCTCAGATGGGCCGGATAGTCTCGAAAACTTACTTAAAACATCACAGGGGAAAGATAAGCTTGAGATTTTAAACAAGCTGTCTGTTTCTTACCGGGTAATATCTCCTGATAAGAGCATTCAATTCGGAGAGGAATTGCTGGAATTATCAAAGAAGCTTAATGATCCTGAAAATCAATGCAGGGCCTTAAGAAATATAGGAATTGGATACAGTTATTTAAGCGATTACAAGCGGGGGCTAATTTATTTTGAGAAAAGTCTTGTTATTGCTGAAGAAAATGATTTAAATATTCAGGCTGCACTTTCATATAACTCCATTGGTAATTATCATTACTTAACAGGCAATCTGGGTGAAGCACTGGACTATTATAAAAAAGCTTTGGCTGCCAGTGATACTGTAAACGGGAAGGCCGGGATGATTAGTTATATAAATAATATCGGTAATATTTACAGCAATATGGGCAATTATGACAAAGCCCTTGAATATTATTTCCAGTCATTAAGTATAAGTGAAGAGTTGAAGGATAAACAGGGTATTTCGATGGCTTATGTAAATATAGGGGCAATTTATAATGATAACCAGAACTATACAAAGGCCCTTGCATATTATTCTAAGGCAATAAATATATCAAGATCTATAAATGATAAACACTTAACCGCAAATATTCTTAACAACATTGGTAATATATACTCTGTACAGGACAAGTTGAATGAGGCTTTGAATAATTATAAACAGTCATTAAAACTTAAAGAAGAAATCAGTGATGAGTTCGGGGCAGCAATCTCCCTGGGGGATATTGGGAATATTTATTCCCGTTTAGGAAAAAATGATATTGCACTTCAGTATCAAAAAAGATCTTATGAATTACAGAAAAAAACGGGAAATGCCGAAGGAGAAATCATATCATTGCTTAATATTGGTAAAACCTATATTAATATAAAACAATATAATGATGCTTTACTCAGTTTCAGCCAGGCTGAAAAGCTGTCGAAAAGTTTTAATGCCAAATATCTGCTCGAATCCTACCAGGCCAAAGCACAAGCATTCGAGAAACTTGGTGATTACAGGAATGCCTATTTAACTTTTAATCTATACTCAACACTTAATGACTCTTTATTTAATGAAACAAGTTCCAAACAACTGGCAGAATTACAAACTAAATATGAAGCTGAAAAAAAGGACCGGGAGATAAGTCTGCTTCAGCGAGATAAAAAGATACGGGAATTGGATATTCAAAACCAGGGGTTCATTCAAAACACATTAATTGCCGGCATATTTATTCTTGTTGTTGTCGCCGGCCTGATTACTAACCGTTACAGACTAAAGAAAAAAGCAAATGAGCTGCTGGAAGAAAAAATAGGAGTTATTAACAAGCAGAAAGAGGAATTAAAAATTCTGAATGCAAATAAAGATAAACTTCTTTCTATAATATCTCACGACCTGAGAAGCCCCTTCCAGGCGCTTGTGGGATACTCAGAGCTTCTTGCTTTAAGCATAGATGAACTTAGCAAAGAGGAAATAATAAACTATTCACAGGATATAAATACAACCTCACGGCAAACCCTCGAGCTTCTTGAAACCCTGCTGGAGTGGTCGCGGCTGCAGCTTGGCAAAATTGTACATTACCCAAATAGTTTTAGCATTGCTAATTTAGTTAATAAAACTATCCGCCTGATGCTGCACAGTGCAAACAGGAAAAATGTTCTTATTAAAGCTGAAACAGAAACTGATTATCCGGTTTATGCGGATGAACAAATGATTACTTCAGCTCTTCATAACCTGTTATCAAATGCTATAAAGTTCTCGCATGAGGGAGGTATTGTAAAAGTTGAAGTTAAATCTGAGGGTGATTTAGTTAAAGTTATTGTAGAGGACAGCGGAATAGGAATAAGCAAAGTAAATTTAGATAAAATATTTAACCGGGATATTCATTTTTCAACTAAAGGTACTGCCGAAGAAAAAGGCTCAGGTTTAGGACTTGAATTATGTAAAGAGCTTGTGGAAAAAAACGGCGGCAATATTTATGTAGAAAGTGAAGAAGGGAAAGGAGCACGATTTACTTTTACAATACCGTTAAGTACTGAATTGACAACGACTAAGTTTTAATTATTTGGGAATCTATTTGAGCAATACCATACTTCTTGATAAAATACTATTCCCATACTCTAATTTATAGTAATAAACACCGGTTGCAAGAGCTGAAGCATTAAACTGAATACTATGCTCACCGGCTTCCTTTTCTTCATTAACAAGTGTTATCACTTCCCTGCCGATAAGATCATAAACTTTTAATTTTACTAATCCATTTTCCGGAAGAGAGTATTTTAGATTTGTAACCGGGTTAAAAGGATTTGGATAATTTTGTTCAAGTTTAAAACCAGTTACAATTGCAGAAGAAGCTTCAGATTCAACAGACACAACAGAGATATTATCAATTATGTAGAAATTATCTGAAGGAGCCGGGTCTGTCCACACTCCGTTAAGAGCATTACCTAAAAAATTAAATCCGGCGTTATCACTTGATAAAAGAAAATCTAAAAACTGACGAGTTTCCTGTGAAGGCATCTCATCACCTGCATAGTGTGCTGATAAGGCATCAATTAAATAAGGTGCAACAAATGCAGCTTCAAAATCAGATAAACTTACTCCCCACTCTGAAGCGGATGTTGTTAGTATATAAGGAACAATTACTTTAAGCTTATCGTCAGAAAATTTTTTTGCATACTCTGTAAAGCTCATTCCACCGGTTGGATAGTTAATTTCAGTTATAATCCGGGTTTCAATTTCCATACTCTTTCCGGGTGATATTGTTACAACCCTAACCGGATTAGGACTTGAAACTAATGAAGCGGTTTCAACATCATATATTTCCGAACTATCATTAAATTTTTTGTGAACAATATCCTGAGCGTGATAATGCCCTGTAAAAACAAGCTTCATTCCGTTTTCAGCAAACATGGCAGAGACAGTATCATGCCCTTCAACTATGAAGTTGGGGAAAAATGCTTTTTGTCCTTCATAATGTTCAAGTATCCCATGGTGCATCATTCCTATTACAATTTTATTTTCGTTCTTTGCCTTTATAAGATTTTCCTTAATCCACTCAAGCGTGGGAGCAGAAAATTTTCCGCCTGTTATCATATTGCTTGTTTGTTCATTATATCTGCATGCATCCAGGGCAAAGATCTGAATTCCCTCAACCGGTTCGGCAATATAACTTAATGAACTGCTGTCTCTCAAAAGAGCTTCAGAAAAGCCGAAGTCATTGTAAATCTGCACAAACTCCTGCGGTGTAACTGTAGGAATGGAAAAAACAGAATCACCTTCGTATCTATAGGCTGCAGGATTCGAAATATCATGATTGCCCGGAACAACATAGGAAGGAATTCCATCTGATTTTAATTCGCTTAAATAACTCTGTAACAATTCATGGTTATGTTTTTCCCCGTTCATTGTTAAATCCCCGGGGATTAAAACGAAATCAGGATCCTCTGCTTTAATAATACTTATAGCGGATTTTAGTATTTCCTGACTTTCTGCAAGCATTTTCCTGTCCTGCATTAAAGCAAACTGGAAAGCCGCACCATTAATACCAAGAGTAGTATCATAAAGGTGAACATCGCTTATTACGCAGAATTTTATTTCATTATCAAAAGTTTGTGCTTCTGATTGAGTGCAGGTTAAAAGCAGAAAAGAAAAGAAAAGGCAGCTTAATTTCTTCATATAAGTCATTAAATTCATCATGGGCAGGCATCCAAACATATTTTATAAGTATAATGCAATTATTTTTACTTAACAAATATAATTTGAAAAACCTCATCATTCAGGTCATTAATTAATGCAATAAGTCATTTTAAATCATATTTTTACATGTTGTTGTTTTATCTTCATCATATATTCATAAGCTTCTTCATAGTTGTTGCCTATTTTGCCGTCGAGTATGGCCTCCTCAATTGCTGTTTTAATTTCACCAACTTTTTTAGAGGGCTTTAGGCCAAATACTTCCATTATTGTCTCCCCTCTTACCGGCGACTGGAATGCACGGAGTTTATCTTTTTCTTCAACCTCCCACACCTTTGCCATTACTTTTTCATAATTATCAAGATACTTGCTTACTTTACCCGGGTTTTTACTTGTAATATCGGCACGGCATAATGTTATTAAATCTTCAAGATCTTCACCGGCAGATACAATAAATCTTCTTATTGCCGAATCGGTAACTTCTTCTTTTGCTAATGCAATAGGTCGCAGATGCAGGCGGACAAGCTTTTCTGTATAATCCAGTTTAGTTAACGGCAGCCTCATTCGATTAAATATTCTCTTCATCATTCTTGCACCGGCTTCTTCATGCCCGTGAAAAGTCCAGCCTGTGCCTTCAACAAATTTTTTCGTCTGCGGTTTAGCAATATCGTGAACAAGTGCCGCAAACCTGAGCCATACATTTTCAGTAGCTTTTGAAATATTATCTACTACCTGGCAGGTATGGAAGAATACATCTTTATGATGATAATCTTTCCTCTGGTCAACCCCTGCAAGATTGGCAATCTCCGGGAATATTACCTCCATTACACCTGAATGATATAGAAGCTTCAGCCCAACGGAGGGCTTGGGTGATTCAAGTATTTTTATAAACTCATCAGTTATTCTTTCCTGGGAGACGATCTTTAATCTTTCTCTTAATTTATTTGCAGCTTCCATTATTGAAGGGTCAACTTCAAACATAAGCTGAGTTGCAAAACGGAATGCCCGCAATATACGGAGGGGATCATCATCAAAAGTTATAAGCGGATCAATAGGTGTTCTGATTAGTTTATTTTCAATATCTTCAAGCCCGTTATATGTATCAATCAGTTCACCAAAGTCTTCATTTAGGGAAATTGCCAAAGTATTAATTGTAAAATCCCGCCTGCCTATATCCTCTTCAAAAGTACCTATAGTTACCTGCGGTTTACGGCTTTCTCTTTTATATGACTCTTTTCGTGCACCTACAAATTCCAAATCAAACCCATCGTAAATGAAATGAGCCGTACCGAAATGTTTAAATACACTAACTCTTTTAACCTTTAATGCTTCCGCAAATTTTCTGGCAAATTCAACTCCATCGCCCGTTACAAGAAAATCAATCTCATCCCTTTCTCTGTTCAGGATAATATCCCGTACAAATCCACCTACAATATAAATTTTTACATCAAGTTTTTTTGCGGTCTCAGAAGCTGTAGAAAGAAAAGAAAATTTAGTTAGCAGTTTTCTGAATTTTGTTGTCACTTAGTAAAATATCCTTATTTAAATTAACACGGCTGCCCAGTATTATAGCCAGGGGGCGCAAAGATTCTATATTACTAAAAAATATTCTTATTATTGCTGCAATAGGAAACGCAAGATAAAGACCTGCAATTCCCCAAATCCACCCCCAGAATATCAACGAGAATAAAACAAAAACAGGACTTAAATTGATATATTTTCCCAGGAAATATGGCTCAATATATTTAGCAATAATAAAAACTAATACAAATAAAATTGCGATCAGTAAAAGCAGCCGGCCTTCAAATCCATATAAGATCAGTGAAAATAAAACCGGTAAGGCAGATGCAATAATTACACCAATTTTAGGTATAAAGTTAAGTATAAATGCCAAGAACCCAAAAATTATGGCAAACTCAATTCCTGTAATATTTAAGACGATTGCAAGTACCACTCCAAATGAAAGCCCGATCACCGTTTCTAATAAAATAAAGTACTGCATCTGACTGTCTATTGTATTAATTGTTTTAATTACTCCCTGCCGGTTCCCTGTAAAAGCTTTTTGAAGGCGGATCTCAAATTTCTTTTTACCGGCAATCATAAATACCCAGAAAAGTAAAGTAAAGAATAAATCATTAAGAAGGCCCGGGATAGAAAATACAGATTCATTCTTAATTCCAGTTTTAACTATATTCTCAATAACACTTTCTTCCCTTCTTAATTTCTGAAGGTCAATACGAACTATTTCCGACAGGTCTTTTATAGTTATATCAAAAGGCCTTAACAGGTTTTGAACAACAGGTAATATCTTTTCAGCATATTCGGAAATCCTGGCAGGCAATAAATTTATTTCGGGAAGAAGAAGGAGTATAAGCAGGTAATAAATGCCGGAGATAAATATGAGAATTAAAATAATACTGAACCATTTGGGCACTTTGTATTTACGCAAGTATTCTACAACAGGATGAAAAAGAAGGGTTAAAAAAATTGCTATAGTTATTGGTACAAGAATTTCTTTCAGTGCCATAAGGATATATACCAAGAGGACAAAAGAAATAAATCCTAAAAACACTGCGATGAATTTAGTATAATCGGCAGCTTCCGATAATGCGGATTTCATTTAATAACCGGTTTGTTATTATCTGAAGAAATATGTGATAATTTAAGGTAATTGCATGTGGCTTATGTAACGGTTTGACAGGTATCTTTTCAATGTTTTGCACTTATACAGGCAAGCCTGCCGGGTGGGCAGGCTGCTTATTGTATAATAAAAAAACTTGCGAAGGGTAATCTTTTACTTAGTTCACATTCCATGTGTTGCCGCTGAACAGTGCCTTTTCCAGATCACCTTCACCCAGCTTAGCTTTTACATTGTTAATCTGATTTTCAACACCTTCATCATAAGTTGGTTTTAATATTTGTCTGAACACACCAACTGGTGTTGGAAAACCCGGTTCATCATTTAAGTGAGCAAGAATTGCAGCACGTGCAACAGATTTATCATGCTCATCATGCACCCAAACATCATTAATACTATTTTTACCGTCAGCAAGATCAACAACAACGGGAGTAATTCCATCCAGTTTGATGCCCTTATCTTTTGCTTTACCAAACAACATTGGTTTTTGATGTTCAAGAACAAGGGTAACTTCTTCTTTAGTAGCTTTATCAGCTAAGGCATCAAATGCGCCGTCATTAAATATCACACAATTCTGGAAAATCTCTATAAAGGCAAGACCTTTATGGTCAGCGGCTCTTTTTATCATAACCTGCAGATGCTTTGGATCACGGTCAACAGCTCTTGCCACAAATGAAGCATCAGATCCCAGGGCTAATGAAACAGGATTAAAAGGATAATCTACGCTGCCGAACGGAGATGTTTTGGTTTTTTTCCCCTGTTCTGATGTGGGTGAATATTGTCCCTTTGTTAATCCGTAAATTCTGTTATTAAAAAGGAGCATTTTAAGGTCAACATTTTTTCTGCATGCATGAATAAAATGATTGCCGCCTATACTTAATAAATCACCATCACCTGTTGCTATCCAGACTGATAATTCGGGATTTGACAACTTAACGCCGGTAGCAATTGCAGGGGCTCTGCCATGTATTCCATGGAAGCCATATGTTTCCATATAATATGGAAACCGGGAAGAGCAGCCGATACCTGAAACCCAAACTATATTTTCTTTTTTAATACCTATAATTTCGGGAAAAGTTCTTTGTACCTGTGCAAGAATAGAATAATCACCGCATCCGGGGCACCAGCGTACATCTTCAGCCGAAGCAAAATCTTTTGCATTATATTTTATAGTCTGTAACTTCTTTTCAAGATTTACATTATCTGCCATTATTATTTGCCTCCAGTAATTCAATTATTTTAGTTTCAATATCTGATACCCTTAGCGGCAGTCCTCTAACAACGTTAAATTGTTCTACAGGGACCATATATTCACTTCTTATAATTTTTGCAAGTTGCCCAAGGTTTATTTCAGGCAGCAATACTTTTTTAAATCTTCTCAAAACTTCCGGGGTATTTATCGGGAACGGATGGATGTATCTGAAATGAGCCTGCGATACTTTATACCCTGCACTCCTTACTTTTAAAACAGCTTCTTTAATTGAGCCGTAAGTTCCACCCCAGCCTATTACAAGCAAGTCGCCAGACTGATCTCCATCAACTTCTAATTCAGGTATATCTTTATCAATATCCTGTACCTTTTTTTCTCTAAGCCTAATCATCAGATCATGATTATCTGCATCATAACTTACCTTTCCGGTAATATTAGCTTTCTCAAGCCCGCCAATGCGATGCTCTAAATCTGGTGTACCGGGAACAGCCCAGGGACGTGCAAGAAACTCGTCTCTCTGGTAAGCCAGAAACCCTTCTTTTTCTTTTCTGAATTTCACATCTATTTCAGGCAGTTCATTTGCATGCGGAACTTTCCACGGCTCTGAACCATTGGCAAGATAACCATCTGTCAGCAATATCACCGGTGTCATAAACTTTAATGCAATCCTTGCAGCTTCAATAGCCATATAGAAGCAGTCACTTGGAGTAGAAGCAGCCAGTACTGGAATAGGAGCTTCACCGTTTCTGCCATAAAACGCCTGCAGAAGATCAGACTGTTCCGTTTTTGTAGGCAAGCCGGTGCTTGGCCCGCCTCGTTGAACATTAATAATAATAAGCGGAAGCTCAGTCATAAGGGCAAGCCCCATTGCTTCAGTCTTAAGTGCTAAACCGGGCCCGCTTGTAGTAGTAACTGCAAGACTGCCGGCAAATGATGCTCCAATAGCAGAAGTAATTCCGGCTATCTCATCTTCAGCCTGAAATGTTTTTACTCCAAAATTTTTATATGAACTTAAATACTGGAGAATTTCTGTTGCGGGAGTAATAGGATAAGAACCAAGAAATAACTGAAGTTTACTTTTTACTGATGCTGTAAGTAAACCTAAAGCGGTGGCTTCATTTCCCGAAATGCTTCTGTAAACTCCTGCCGGCAGTTTAGCCGGTTCAACATCATATCGAGTAACAAAAACTTCATTCATTTCACCGAAATTATATCCTGCTTTCATAGCTTTTTCATTAGCATCAATAAATTCAGGTTTATCTTTAAATTTCTTTCTTATCCATTCCGTTGTTTGGGTTAATGGCCGGTTATATAACCAATACATTAGTCCAAGAGCAAAAAAGTTTTTGCATCTAGAAATTTCTTTAGGGGAAAGTTTAGTATCTTTTAATGCCTGGTTTGTTAAGGAAGAAATCGGGACCGGAAAAACCTGGTATCCATCCAATGAGTTATCCTCAAGAGGATTAGTATCATATTTAGCAAGTTTAAGATTTTTAGTATCAAATGAATCTGTATTAACTATAATCATTCCGCCGCGTTTTAAGTCCGGAAGATTTTTCTTAATTGCTGCGGGATTCATTGCAACCAACATGTCCGGCCTGTCACCGGGTGTATGAACATTATTACTTCCAAAATGAAGCTGGAACCCGCTGACACCATAGACCGTTCCTGAAGGGGCGCGAATTTCTGCAGGATAATCAGGCAGAGTGCTTAAATCATTTCCAAGCTGAGCGGTTGTATCGCTAAACTGGCTGCCGGTTAACTGCATGCCATCGCCTGAATCACCGGCAAACCGGACAGTTACTTCAGTAAGACTTTGAACTTCCTTTTCTTTTATCATTTCTTTCCAAAAAAGATGTTGTTAAAAACTACCCACAACCTTCCATAACCGTGCCGGATTACTTTTTTAAAAAATAGGTATACCTGTCCTTAATTTTTAACAAAAATGCAGGAATATTGCCAAAAGTTGATATTTTTAATTATCAAATATTAGGAGAGATGTGTTGTATTTCTCAAATGTGAAAAGAAGATATTCAATTATCAGCTTCTTTTAGCTTCTTCAAGTATTTTCAGAAATTCTTCGGCATTAACAAATCCTGTTATGCGATTGACTTCTTCACCTTCTGAGTTAATTATCAGCACAGTTGGTACACCAAGGATTTTATATTTATTCCGCAATTTTTCAACTTCAGGAGAAAGAGATTTTGTCATATCCGCTTTGTAAGTATGGAAATTTTCAGATGCTTCAATTACCTTTGGATCGGAAAAAGTTAACGCATCAAGTTCCTTACACGGAATACACCAGTCCGCATAAAAATCGATTATAATTCCATCACTGCTGTTAAAGTCAGCAGGAATTACATCCTCCGAATAAGGTTTCCAGCTTATTGAATTAGTATCAGAAGGGATTAGTGCATAAACTGCTACTGCAAGAATGATAACTGAAAATGCAATTTTAAATATCCTGAATCCTTTTATCATGTTAGCAAGTTTATCTACAAACAGAAGATAAAGAGCTGCAATTATCATAAAGACAGGAAGTATATAACCGGAAATATCGCCCGGAAGCAGCGGCAGAAGGAAATAAATTGCCATACCGATAAGAATAAAACCAAAGATGTGTTTTACAGCTTCCATCCACTCCCCTGCTCGCGGCAGTTGTTTAATTTTACCGGAAAATATTGCAAGAAAAAGGTATGGAGTACCTAAACCTAATGCCAGTACAAAGAAAAGTAAAAAACCGTAAAGAGGATCAGCTTTTGCTGCAACATATGTAACAAGTCCAATTACAAAAGGACCAATACAGGGTGCCGCAACAATACCCATCGTAAGCCCCATAAAAAAAGCACCGAATAATCCGGATTTTGCTCCACCCGCTTTTTTTCCCCATGAAG
>JAWOJF010000236.1:0-3547 GCA_046481785.1 Ignavibacteriaceae bacterium
GGTGTGAGAAAAAAATCCGGAAATTTCCTAACCGTTTTTACCTGTCCGCCGTGGCGGGACGGTTTTTGCAACAAATTCAGAAGTGGTAAACTGTTGAAACAGTTAAAAAAAATTTTTGTCTCCATATAAACACCTCGATGAATCGAGGTGTTAACCTTTCAACACCATAATTTATAGTTATGCAACAGACCCTTTAACATGGGGAGCCTAAAGAACCATAACAGGGGCTTTAGCCATGAATTGAAGCTAATCCAGGGCTAAAGCCCTGTATAATCTTATCTCATGTCCCCCAGGCTGAAGCCTGGGATTAATACACCTTTATTCACCACTTTCTACAAGTCTCTCCCTCCGGACTTTAGTGGAATTCTAATTTTCGCACAATCGCCGGCATAAAGAGAGGCTGCTTTTTAATTATACTTTTAACAGCCTTGCATTTACTGCAACTACAATAGTACTAACTGACATTAACACTGCACCCAGTGCGGGGCTTAATAAAATACCCTGGTTATACAGAACACCTGCTGCAAGAGGCAGTGCAATAATATTATAACCTGTTGCCCATAAAAGATTTTGCACCATCTTTTTATATGTGGCTTTTGCAAATTTTATTAACCCTACAACATCTTTAGGATTACTTTTCACAAGGATAATATCGGCTGTTTCAATAGCCACATCTGTCCCCGCACCTACAGCAATACCAACATCTGCCTGTGCAAGGGCAGGCGCATCATTTACACCGTCGCCAGTCATAGCAACAACAAAGCCGCGTGCCTGCACCTCTTTTATTTTATCTGCCTTACTGCCGGGAAGCACCTCTGCAAAGTATTCATCAATTCCAATTTGATCTGATACCCATTTGGCTGCATTTTTATTATCCCCTGTAAGCATAATGGATTTTATTCCCATCTGCTTTAATTCTTTAACAGCATTTTTTGATTCTTCCCTTATTATATCTGCTAGAGCAACTGCGCCTGTTATTGTATTATCAATAATAACATATACAACAGTTTTACCTTCTGAACTGAGCCTGTTTACTTCATCGGTGTTATTAACGGTTAGATTATTTTCTTTTAAATAACCCGGACTAACGACTTTTACTTTCTTCCCGTTTACAGTTCCCTCCGCACCTTTGCCGGGTATTGAGTTAAACTCATCTACTGAAAATTTATCTTTGGAATGATTAACAATCCCCTTTGCAATTGGATGTTCAGATTCAGCCTCAACTGAAGCCGCATATTTTAGTAATTCCTCTTCCGGATAATTATTGTCAAACAGTATTGTATCGGTAACACCAAATTCGCCTTTGGTAAGTGTCCCGGTCTTATCAAAAACAATTGCGCTTATATTTCTTGCCTGTTCAAATGCAGTGCGGTTGCGGATCAACAATCCGTTTTTTGCTGAAAGAGCGGTTGATACGGCAACTACAAGAGGTATTGCAAGGCCAAGTGCATGCGGACATGTAATAACCATTACGGTTACCGTTCTGGTGAGGGCAAAATTAAAACTTTGTCCCGCAAATAATAACCAGACAATCATTGTAACTGCGCCAGCTAAAATTGCAGTTATTGTAAGCCAGAATGCTGCTTTATTAGCAAGATTCTGAGTACGGGATTTACTTTCCTGTGCCTCTTTAACCATTTTAACAACCTGTGAAAGGAAAGTTTCATCGCCGGTTTTTTCCACTTCAATTTTAATTGAGCCTTCACCATTTATGGATCCCCCGATTACATCATCTCCGGCAGCTTTAGATACAGGCTGTGATTCACCGGTTATCATTGATTCATTTATTGATGTTGATCCTTCCGCAATTTTTCCATCTGCAGGAATTTTTTCTCCCGGTTTTATTAATAGTCTGTCTTTATGTTTAAGTTCATTCAGGGGAGTATCAACTACGCTGCCGTCGGGCATTATTTTATGTGCTTCTTCCGGCATTAGTTTTACGAGTTCCTCCAGGGCACGTGAGGCACCCATAACCGACCGCATTTCAATCCAGTGGCCCAACAACATAATGTCTATTAAAGTTGCCAGCTCCCAGAAGAAAATATCGCCTTCAAGTCCGAATACAACTGCACTGCTATATACATAAGCAACAGTAATTGCCAGTGCGATAAGAGTCATCATTCCGGGAGTTAAATGCTTAAGCTCATTTATAAAACCTTTAAGAAAAGGCATTCCGCCGTAGAAGTAAATAAAAGATGATAAAGCAAAAAGAATGTATATATCACCTGTAAACTGCAGGGATTCTCTTAAACCGAGGAACTCCTGTATCATATGTGAAAGCAGAAGAACAGGTATGGTAACAATTAAAGAGATGCGGAAACGTTTTTTGAAATCGTCAACATTATGTCCTTCATGTTCATTATGGCCTTTATGCTCATCTTGTTTTTTATGATGCTGGTGTTCTTCCCGAACTGTTTGTTCGTGCAGCATCTCTTGGTTAGCCTGTTCTTTCTCTCCATAATGAGTCCTGCCATCACCATGTTTTTCTGTATGGTTATGTGTTTTATCCATTGTATCCTCACTTTATAGCGGGTAATAAATAATGTACAGTTGAGTAATAAAAACTATATCCAATTTAAAACATTATGATTGCAGAAGCGTAACATTTAAATGAAATTTTTTCACAGAATTTTTGGATAGGTAAATACAAAAGTCCCCCTTTACCAAAGGGGGATTTCCGGCTTTAGCCGGAAGGGGGGATTCACACCGCCGAATTTGCGCTAACCTGATACTATGTAAACCAGCAACACATAACCGCAGTATTGATGAAGTTTTCTGCCGGGCTTACGTTAGCTGCCACATCGGCGCAGCGAATCTCTCCCCCGCTATCGCGGGTACTCTCTTTGGTAAAGAGAGACTTTTTGATAACCGCGGATGTAACCAAAACAGTTACAGTGCCCAAACCGGGCACAGTGCCCAAAACAGTTACTAAGGTGTGCCTGAAAAGGTTACGGAAACAGTGCCCAAATCAGTTACAAAGAAAGATATTAATAAATATAATTTAAAGATATAAGTAAGACCCATAAACAAGATTTTTAGTCAAGAATTATAAGACAGTGTTAATGTATTTACCTTTTCTCTCCCTTGCCTACCAGGAAAACATGTGAAGAAAAAGGAGTCCCCCTTTTCCAAAGGGGGAAATGTTCGCCGTAGGTGGACGAGGGGGATTAACACCGCTAAATGGCAGCCAACCTTAATTCAAGCCATACATACCTGCTGTATTACGGGTAGAATCGGTTATGTATACGTTAGCTGCCGCATTGGCGCAGCGAATCTCTCCCCCGCTATCGTGGGTACTCTCCCCGACAAGCCGGGATTATAACTTTGGAAAAGAGAGACTTTATAAAACAATATCACATCCCTAAACTTTTTTTCATTTTAAACTTGACAAGTGCTCAAATGTGCACTATATTAGTAGTGAACAAAAGAGCACTACTAATATAGTGCACATTTGAGCACTTGTCAAGTTTAAAATGAAAAAAAGTTTGAGGATGTGAGATTGTTTAAAAAGTCTCTCTTTGCCAAAGAGAGTACCCGCGATAGCGGG
>JAWOJF010000367.1:0-13306 GCA_046481785.1 Ignavibacteriaceae bacterium
GTTGTTTACGGGCATACACATAAAGCATCAATAGAAAAAAGAGGAGATGTTTTATTTTTTAATCCCGGCAGTGCAGGAAAAAAAAGATTTAATTTTCCAATTTCGACGGGTGAAATAAAAATTAAGAAAGGGGAAATAAGTTCGCGAATAGTAAAACTTGAATTGTAGGGGCGTTCAATTGAACGCCCCTACATTGTGAAATAATCATCCAACTCCCATCTCAGCGGATTCAATTCAATATATTGCCTGATATGGTATAAATCCTCTTCATTCCGGATAATATGTTCATAATAGTTTCTTTGCCACTTAAATTTTACATACCCGTTTTCATTACACCATTTTTTTACTGCGGCTTTGAATGTTCTGACTATTACCCCTAAATGCCCCTTTGGCGGACTTATCTTAGAAAAATAATTCTTATTCGCAGGGATGTTCGATTGAACATCCCTGCACTCATTAATAATTATAATACCATGTATGTGATTCGGCATAATAACAAAATAATCCAGTTCAATCTGCTTAAAATGGTAAGGGATATTTTCCCAATATTCTTTAGCTATATCACCTATTCGGCTTAATAATACCTTTGAATTAGTAACCTTTCCCAACCATTGTTTCCTGTCATCCACGCAAATAGTTACATAATACCAATTGGGATTTGTATAATCATAATGTTTTAATCTTATTGAACGGCGTGTATTATGTGAGGAGTTAGATGCCATCTGTTCTCCATGCAGGGGTGTTCAATTGAACGCCCGTACAAATTTTATTTTTTAATACACTTCAGAGAATACATCATTGGTATGCGGTTTTCCAATCCTTTTATTCTCCACCAGCCGTCATCCCCTTTTACTGTATTCGGGAAACAATCATATACACTGAAAGGGAATTCCCTGAAAGACTCTATTCTTAAACCACATTTTAATAAGGAAGAAAAAACATCTGAGAAGGGATGATTCCAGCCATATTCGGTCCCTGACATTTCCGCGGTTCTGTCGGCGTATGTTGTATCTGCTTCATTAACAATCGGCTCAATATTAAAATAGGAATATTTAAGATGTTCAAACTTTTCATCAAGCATCCAGAAGACCGGGTGAAATTCCACCATACAAAAAACACCGCCGGGCTTAAGGAAGTGAGAAACAATATCTGCCCATTTAGCAATATCAGGCAGCCAGCCGATTACACCATAAGAAGTAAAAACGATATCATATTTTTTATTCAGTACTTCTTTTAAGTCATAAACATTTGAACAGATAAATTCGGAATCCAGCTTTAGTTCATCGTTTAATTCCTTTGCAAGTATAATAGCTTTGTCGGAAAAATCCACCCCGGTAGTTTTAGCGCCAAGCCGTGTCCATGAGAGTGTATCCATACCAAAATGGCATTGGAGGTGAAGAAGAGTTTTGCCTGTTACATCGCCAAGTTCTTCAAGCTCAATAAAATTAAGGGAGGACTTCCCTTTCTTAAAACTTTCAACATCATAAAAATCAGATTTGGCATGTACTGCTACACGGTCGTTCCATATTTTTTTATTTGATTCAAAAAAATTTTGCATAAGAACTGACTACTCCGGGTTTGTTTCCCGTTTTTTGGGGAATGATATATCAAGCTGATTCCTGGGAGCTTCATCTTCTTCTTCAATTCTTTCAAGTAAACTTTGAGGAAGCGACTTAGTAGTTTTTGCGCCCAGATTTTTAAGCTTTTCAACACTGCCGACAAGATTGCCCCTGCCTGTGTACAATTTTTTCATTGCATCTTCATAAGTATCCTGCGTTGATTTCATTTTTTTACCAATATCAATAAGGTCGCTTATCAGCCCCTGGAACTTATCATATAAAGCGCCTCCCTGCCTGGCAATTTCAAGTGCATTGCGGTTTTGGTTTTCCTGCCGCCAGATGCTGGCTATTGTCCTTAGCGTTGCCAGGAGTGTAGAAGGACTTACAATTACAATATTTTTATCAAAGGCTTCATTAAATAATCCAAGGTCATTCTGCACAGCAAGACTGAAAGCCGGCTCTATGGGAAGAAACATTAAAACAAAATCGAGGCTTGTTATCTGGTATATATTCTGATAACTTTTTTCTCCAAGTCCTTTTATATGCCTTCTTATTGAGCCAATATGTTCTTTAAGAGCGGTAATTCTTTCCTCATCAGTTTCACCCGAGCAGTATTTTTCATAAGCAGTAAGAGAACACTTTGAGTCAATTATTAAACTTTTGTTTTCAGGGAGATTAATAATTATATCCGGCTGAAGCCTCCTGCCGCTTTCATCATTCATGCTGGCCTGTACAGCATATTCTCTCCCTTTAACCAGACCTGATTTCTCGAGGATATTTTCCAGTATCATTTCTCCCCAGTTGCCCTGAGTTTTAGTCTGACCCTTTAATGCCTGTGTAAGATTATTCGCTTCTTTGGTCATTTGTACATTTAGTTCATAGAGGCGTGTTATTTCAGTCTTAAGTGAGAACCTCTGTTGTGCTTCTTTATCATACGTTTCCTCCACCCTTTTCTGAAATTCTTTTATTTTTTCATTCAACGGGTTAAGGATAGAATCTATATTCTCTTTATTCTGAAGGGTAAACTTAGAACTCTTTTCTTCTAAAATTTTATTGGCAAGGATTTCAAAATCTTTATTAAGTTTTTGGTGGATCTGCTCAAGTTCAGCTTTTTGTTCAACTAATCTCTGCTCAAGATTCTTATTTATTTGTTTCAAAGAAGAAGCAGCTGAACTTAATTCAAGAACTTTTGTCCTTTCACAACTCAGCTCATCGCTTGCTTTCTTAAAATTTTCTTCAATCGATTTATTTCTTTCCTGCCATTTGCTTAAATCAATTTTTGATGAATTTAACTGACCGTTTATCTCGTCAAATTCAATCTGAGAAATTCCTTTTTCACTTTTAGATTTAAAATAAAAAACAAACCCTGCAGCAATTGCGCCGATAATAAGTCCCGTTACTAATAATATAATTTCCATGTTCAATAGATCAAATAATTATTAAGTTGATATTTCATTAACAAAAAAATGCTTAGTTCAATTTTACCCTGCTCTCAACAGCATTTAGAATTTTATCTTCCCTCACCAGCTCAATCATTTTTTTTACATCTTCATAAAGAAGCCGGTCTTTAACAAGCGGAGGTATAACTTTTCTAATTTCGTTATAAGCAGCATTGGTGCCCTTGCCGCATTTAAGGGGTTTTAAAAACTCAACTGCCTGTGCTGCGGTCATAAGTTCAATTGCAAGCACACTCTCCAGGTTATGCATAATCCTGTAGCATTTCTGTGCGGCAATAGAGCCCATTGAGTTATGATCTTCCTGGTTTGCCGATGTTGGAATAGAATCAACACTTGCCGGATGAGCAAGCACTTTATTCTCAGATACAAGACTTGCGGCTGTGTACTGTGCAATCATAAGTCCGGAATTTAATCCGCCGTTTACAGCAAGGAATCTGGGCAGGCCGCTTAAATTCCCGTTAACCATCCTCTCGGTTCTGCGCTCAGAAACATTGGCAAGTTCTGAAAGAGCTATAGCCATAAAGTCCATTGCCAGTGCCATTGACTGTCCGTGAAAATTTCCTCCTTCAATATGTTCTTCTGTATCGGGGAAAATAATTGGATTATCATTAACTGAATTTATCTCGATCTCAACCCTTGATAAAACATAATCAATAGCATCGCGGGAAGCACCGTGTATCTGCGGAACACAACGGATTGAATAAGCATCCTGTACACGCGGATCATTTTTAAGATGTGAGACTCTTATCTCACTCTTTTCTATTAATTTTAAAATGTTTCCGGCAGTTGTAATCTGCCCGGGAAACGGGCGCAGTTGATGGAGTCTCTTATCAAATGCTTTATCTGTAGCGCGTAAAGCTTCATGTGAAAGGGCGGCAGAAATATCTGCAAGTCTTATAAGTTTTTTTGCTCGAATAGAAATATAAGATGCATAAGCAGTCATCATTTGTGTGCCGTTTATAAGTGCCAGCCCTTCTTTTGCTTCAAGCTTTACAGGGGCTAAACCAAATTTCTTTAATGCCTTTGATGCAGGAATAATTTCAGTGCACGAGGAATTTTCAGACATTACATCTTTTATTATCTGTACATTCCCATTACCGATCATAGGAAGTACAAGATGCGCAAGCTGAACGAGATCTCCGCTTGAACCCACCGAGCCCTGCGAAGGAATAACAGGGATTATATTATGCCTGATCATTTGGATAAGCAGCTCCAGTACAGAGTAGCGTATTCCTGAAAATCCTTTTACAAGGGCATTCAGCCTCAGGAGCATCATTATTTTTACAATTGCCGGGGGAAGGTATTCACCGCAGCCTACTGCATGGCTTAAAATTAAATTTTCCTGAAGCTCTGCAAGATTTTCCTTTGATATATTTACATTGGAGAACTCTCCAAAGCCTGTTGTAACGCCGTATATCACTTCTCCGCTGTTAACCCATTTTTCAACAAGGTTCCGCGATCTGCGTACTCTTTTTTTCGTTTCCTCTGATATTTTAATTTCAGGATTGTTATTTAGAAAGAATTCAATTTTATCAACCGTAAGTGAACTTCCGTCAACAAGAAGTTTAGTGCGGTTTTTTAAAGATGAACCGGTATTATCTGCCATAAACCATTTTCTTTATTTTATCCGAATTTTGTTTATTGGTTCTGTAGGTAATATGAATTTTGTCATCATACTTAGTTGAAAGTACTTCGGCAAGCGAATGAATACGCGCCGCTGTTTTCGAGTCCGCAAGATTAAGATCTATTTTCTCTTCTACGAACGAATCTTCAACTTCCCCAATAATTTTATTTTTTAATGATGTTAAATTTATACCTCTTTGGGCAGAAATGATAACACTATTTTTGTATTTATTTTTAATAAAATCGAGTTTAACTTTATCTTTAACTGCATCAACCTTATTGAAAACCTTTATAATAACTTTATCCCCTATATGCAGGTCTTTCAGGGTATTCTCCACAACCTCCATATGGTCTTCAAAATAGGGATGAGTAATATCAATAACATGAAGAATAATATCAGCATCCCGTACTTCATTCAGTGTAGTTTTGAATGACGCAACAAGATGAGGGGGTAGTTTTCTTATAAAACCCACTGTATCGCTGATAAGCATTTTATGTTTTTTACTATAATCCAGTGTACGTGTTGTTGAATCAAGAGTTGCAAATAATTTATCTTCGGCAAAAACCCCCGCATCGGTAAGCTTATTAAACAGGGTTGATTTGCCCGCATTGGTATATCCAACCAGGGATAGTTTAATAAATTCTTTCCTGCCATGCGTCTGTGTTTCGCGCTGTGACTCTATTTTTTCAAGCTTCTCCTTTAGGAGGCTTATTCTGGTCCTGATAATTCTTCTGTCAGTTTCAATCTGGGTTTCACCCGGGCCTTTAGTGCCAATGCCGCCGTATTGTTTGGAAAGGTGAGTCCATGCCCGTGTTAATCTAGGCAGCATATATTGAAGCTGTGCAAGTTCTACCTGTGTTTTTGCTTCCTTGGTTTTTGCACGCGAAGCAAAAATATCAAGAATTAAACCGCTCCTGTCTATAATTTTTTTATTAACCAGCCTTTCTAGATTTCTAAGCTGGACAGGTGATAAATCATCATCAAAGATCACCAGGTCTATATCATTCATCTCAACAAGAGTTGCCAGTTCTTCAGCTTTTCCCTTACCTATATAATAGGCAGGATCAGCACTGTATTTATCCTGTGTCATTTTTATAACAGTTTCCGCACCTGCTGTAACTGCCAATTCTTCAAGTTCATCTAAATGTTCTTCAACTACCTCTTTACTTAAGTCCTTAGTATTTAATGCAACTAAAATTGCCCGTTCCGTCTTCTTTTGCGAAATTTCTATCATACTTTAAATTTTTCTCCTGAATTTTATTCTGTTTAACCTGCACCCCTAAGCATATATGCATGGAGATGATTAATATATTTTGTTTACACATTCATTCCGGCAATGAAGCTACAAAATAATTATATAACAAATTTTTTGTCAAAACAACAAAAAATTATTAGCTATTTTAATTTATGCGGCAGCTTCCACTAACTCTTTTTTTGCATTTCTCGCAATTGCCATTTCAGTAACTGCAAGCAAAATTGCAATAATCAGGAATAACTTCCATAACTCAGAGCCGAACCTTGCCTGCAGAATAACCTCTGCCGGATCCTCTCCTTTATCTACTTCAATAAATGTCCCTTTATAGTTAATCTTTGTAAGATAATCTTCAAATTCTCCCGCATTTAAGTATTCTGTATTTGACTCGCGCGCTTCTGTATTTACCGAAAAATTATCGACTGCTTTTTCGCCTGAATAAACAAGGTAATTCCCGGTAAGGTTAGTATTATTATACGAAATGTAACTTCCACCCAGGCTTTCGGCATTAAGAAATTCCTCAGTATTATCGGGCCGTTTAATTTTAATCTGCTGAAGTATAAGTCCGGATAAATTTATATCAATATCTGTCCCCGCATAATACTCTTCTTCCGGGCTATCCTTTGAGGCAAGATAAAAAACCGATTTATTAACTAAAGGAGCAAAAACACTTTTAAGAGGAAAACTGCTCCAGCTTAATGCAGGTGCAGATGCCAAAACGAATATTTTACCCTTCCCTTTTTTAAACTCACTCAAAAAGGAAGAGTTATCCATCAGCGTTATTATACTGATTCCACTCCCCCTTGTCTGCAGTTTGTAGTGCTTGTACACATCCGGAGACTCAATACTCTTTTTTTCCCTGTTTGAAAAAATATTCTGAAAAACAGGATGATTAAAATCAATAGTCTGAAAAGCTGAAGCACCTTCCAGCCTGTTAACCATGCCTGCCTCACCGGAAGCAGGTGGAAGGCCTATGCCTGTTAATAGACTGTTGAAGTCAGTATAATTACTGTTTGAGCCCGGCATAAGTAATAAGCCGCCGCCGTTATTAACAAATGACTCTATCCTTTCTATTCCTGAAATATTTCCTGCTCCAATAATTACAAGTACTTCATATTGAGATAAATTAACAGAAGAGAGCTGATTCAAATTCCTGGCGGATATTTTTAATGTGCTTTCATTATCAACAGCAGTTAATGCAAGTTGTACAAACCTGGCATCTGCATTATTTTCAGTAAAAATTATAACCGGAATTTCCTCAGGAATATTAAGGCTGATGAAGTGCCTGTTATCCTGAAGAATATCATCATCTTCTATTTCCGCAAATACATCTATCTGCCCGGCATCTTTTACAACTGCTTCCATATCAAGAACTACAGATTCCCCGGCATTGATTGTAACACTTTGCTGGGCACTTCTTTCTCCATTGATAAATAATGATACAACTCCGTTCGTCCATATCTGCTTAGAATAATTTGTTACCGTAACTTTAAAGCTAACAGGTTTATCCTTTTCAAATATCTGTGTATTAAGTTTCAGCTCATCAATCCCGATATTAAAAACATCCTTACCGGCATAATTAAAGGCATATAGTTTTATCTTATCATGTAACAGTTCGCTTAAATCTGAAAACGGCTGTCCGTCTGCCAGGCCTGTGGACTGAAAATCAGACAGCAGGTATATTTCTTTATTAAAATTATCAGATTTGCCAAGTAAATCAGCAGCCTTAACAATTGCGTTATGTATATACCCGCTTGAATAGGATGGACTGATACCTGCAGCCTGCTTTGAGATCTCAGCCAGGTTATTTGATAGTTCAATTTCTTCGCCAGAATTTGAAACCATAATAAGAGCCGCATCGTCTCCTTCCTGAAGCTGATTCATTAAATCCTTTAAAGTCTCTTTAGCCTGATTTAAATAAGAACCATTACCATCAATTACCGACATGCTGAAAGTATCATCAACAATAAAAACGGCAGATGTTTTTGCCGCAGATGTAGTTCCGCCAATTGCCACACCCTCTAAGGTTGGGCGTGCAAATGCAAATACTAGAAACAGGATTATTGCCACTCTTAAAGCAAGCAGAAGCCATTGCTTTATTTTTATCTTCCTTATTTTATTCTTTTGAAGTTCTTTCAGGAAAGCCAGTGTGCTGAATTCAACCTTTTTTAATTTTCTCAGATTTAAAAGATGAATAAGGATCGGAATTGAGGCTGCAATTAAACCAAGTAATACTGCCGGATTAAGAAATATCATTTACTTACTTTTTAAATTCTTTTCAAATAAAATAACAAGAAATTGAACAGAATACTATATAGTTGTGATGGGTAAAAAGTTCCATTAAATTATACTTGCGCTGTATGGTAGTCATTATATTCACATAGGTTCACTTGCCGAAGAATATTCCGATCTAATCCAGATTGTCCAACTAACATAAATATTCGTTATTTTTATCTAATAAAATAACTAATACCCTGATAAAATGAATTTTTGCACTCTTTTTGATACTCATTACCTTTCACGCGGTTTGGCTTTATACTACTCCCTTGAACAGCATTGCGGGGAGTTTCATCTATACATTTTTGCATTTAATAATAAATGCTATAATGTTCTTAAAGAACTGAATCTGCCTAACGCCACTATAATATCACTTAAAGAATTTGAAGACAAAGAATTATTAAATGTAAAACCGGGACGTACAATAGCAGAATATTGCTGGACTTCCACATCATCCACAATATTATATGTGCTTGAAAAGTATAAGGTTGAAAGCTGCACTTACCTTGATGCCGATCTTTTCTTTTATTCTTCTCCCTTTCCAATATTTGATGAGATGGGAGATAATTCTATATTAATTACTGAACACCGGTATTCGCCTAAGTATAATAAAGAAGTAAAAAGTGGCAAGTATTGTGTCCAGTTTGTTACCTTCAGGAATGATGAACGCGGCCTTAAGGCATTAAAATGGTGGCGGGAAAGATGTATTGAGTGGTGCTATGACCGTTTTGAGGATGGTAAGTTTGGTGATCAGCTTTATCTTGATGACTGGACTGAAAGATTTGAGGGCGTTCATGTTTTACAGCACCCGGGCGGCGGTCTTGCTGCATGGAATGTTCAGCAGTATGATTTTGCTTATCAGAATGAAAATATAACCGGGGTTGAAAAAACATCCGGTAAAAGTTTTGATGTAATTTTTTATCATTTCCATTATTTAAGATTTTATAATAACGGTAAGATCGAACTCGGCAGAAGAACATTAACTGAAAACGTATTTAATATTTTTTACAGGCCGTATATACAGAAATTAGATGAACTGAAAGAAAATATCGGGCAGATCGATAATTCTTTTGATCCTCACGGCGCAGGAACACAGCCTTTTAGCTGGAAAACTCCGATTTTATTTTTTTATAGAAAACTTAAAGGAGTTTATAATATCTTTGATAAGAATAAATTTTTGGGATATTAATGGCTCATATAATTAGTCTAAAAACTTTTGCGGAAAAGCGGGGAAATTTAACCGTTATTGAAAAGGAAATTCCTTTCGAAATAAAAAGATTATTTTACATATATGGGGTTGATGATTCTGTTAGAGGCGGACACCGGCATCATAATACTGTACAGGCAGCAATCTGCATTCACGGAAGCTGTATTGTTTCAAACAATGACGGCATAAAGAAAGAGGATTTTTTACTCGATCATCCTTCAAAGTGTTTAATACTTGAGACAAAGGACTGGCATACCATGCACCACTTTACGCCTGATGCTGTCCTTCTTGTTCTTGCCTCTACCAATTTTGATTCTTCTGATTATATTTTTGAGGAATATAAATGATCTTTTATGAAAACCTGGCAAAGGTAAATAAATCCTTTTTCGAAGATTATAAAAAATCTTTTGATGAAACTTTAAATAATGGTTGGTATATCCTGGGACAAAATGTAAAAAACTTTGAAGATGAGTTTGCCAAATATCTTAATGCCGGATATTGTGTTGGCGTTGCGTCAGGACTTGATGCCTTATTATTAAGCCTTAAGGTATTTAATTTTGAAAAAGAGAGCGAAGTAATAACCCCTTCCAACACATACATTGCCACTATTATTTCAATACTACAGGCAGGATTAAAACCGGTACTGGTTGAGCCGGATATTAATACTTACAACATTGATCCCAAAAAAATTGAAGAAAAGATTACCCCAAGGACAAAAGCCTTAATGATTGTTCACCTTTATGGTAAACCATGCAATATGGACCCGATACTGAATATCTGTAATACCTATAACCTGGAATTAATTGAGGACTGCGCGCAATCGCATGGGGCAAAATATAAAGGCAAAATGACAGGTACCTTTGGCGTATTTGGTGCATGGAGTTTTTATCCTACTAAAAACCTTGGGGCTCTTGGTGATGCCGGTGCTGTAACAACTAATGATAATCAGCTTGCCGAAGATATAAAAATGTACCGGAATTATGGCTCAAAGGTTAAATATTACAATGAGGTGATCGGCTATAATTCCCGGCTTGATGAAGTACAGGCAGGATTTCTTTCCGTAAAACTAAAAAGCCTGAATAGAATTAATGAACACAAAAGACAATTAGCAAAAATATATCATGAGAATTTAAAAGAAGATTTCATTAAACCGGTTGTTGATGACGATTATTACGATGTATATCATATATATAATATCCGTCACCCTAAACGGGATGATCTGAAAGAATACTTGTTAAAGAATGATATAAAAACAGATGTCCACTACCCGGTTCCCCCGGAAAAACAGGCTGCTATGCATGAAATTATTGAGGGTGAATACCCAATTTCGGAAGAGATACATAAAACAACCTTAAGCCTTCCGGTATCATACGGACACACAGAGGATGATATTCACCGCGTGATTGAAGTAATGAATAAGTTTTAATATTTCAGTCAATCATTCTTGGTGTAATACTATATATCTATGATCTCTGCCAGTTCACCGGCAATACTTTCCCGGTTAAATCTTTTAATTGCATTAATATCACGGTTAAATCTATCAGAATGTTCAAAAAATTCTTCTCCTGATTCATCATATCCAAACATCATACCGGCATTAGTATCTTTTAGTATTTTTTTAACTTCTTCGTTATCGTCACCAAAAGCAATAACGGGCCTGCCTGTTCTTAAATACTCAAAAAGCTTTCCGGGAACATGCCGTTTTTCTGTTGAACATACCAGCAGATATGTTGCTTTTGCCAGTTCACTCAGCATTTCATTGTATGGAAGAAAACCTAAATACTCTGTTGAATCAAGTAACCCATTTTCTTTAAACTCATTAATAATACCGGGACTTACGGATCCGATAAATTTTATTTTGAGATTCCGTCCGCCGTCTATCTCTTTTTTTAGCTGTTTCCAGAATTTTTTTGGATTCTGATAATCAAAGATATTCCCGGCATGAACAAGTATCTCTTCATTACTGCTGGTTACAAAATTTATATCGCTGAATTCCTCTTCATCGTAGCCCCAGTACAAAACATGAGATTTATCTTTAAGAAAATTATATTTGCCAGTATAATCTTCCTGTGTTGATTGGTTAATAAATATAACTGCCTTTGCATTATTAAGTACTTTTTTCTCAAGGTAAGCATCAATAGCTTTTGTGGCTGCACTGCGTTTAAATCCCTGGTAATACACAATATCAGTCCAGGGATCAATAAAAACAGGGAAATGGGGGATATTATATTTTTTGCTAAGTCTCATTCCAATCAAATGGGCAGTGTGAGGAGGCCCTATTGAAATCACAGCATTGTGGGGATTTTTTTTCAGAAATTTTTTACCATCATTTATCGCCGGGAAAAACCACCCTGCCCTTGCATCAGGAATAAACAGGTTCATCCTTATCCATATAGAAACCCTGTGGGCGAGACTTTTATTTGTCATGGAAATGGTTTCTGAAGGGACTAATATTTCATCTTTACCTTTACCTAAAAACTTTTTATATAAATCGAAAGGTTCAATTGAGTTTGTTTTTATTACTTTAACATCGTTCGAAATTTCTTTTAACAGGGATTCATCCTTGTGAGAAAAGATATCTTTTTTTGCAGTAAGTACCGAAGGCTGCCACCCAAATTTGGGAAGATGTTTAATAATTTTTAGCGGCCAGTGAATGGAAGCCTTGCCGGAAGGCGGCCAGTAATATGTAACGAATAATACTTTTTTAGTATTTACCATGTCTCTTCTATTTGCAGAATCATATATCAGTTATACAACAGAGCCAATAAATATTTAGTCAAATTTATCAATTAAAAAGTGTAATTTGAAACCCGGCACACTAAAACTTTACAAGTCCTGATATATTAATCCTACATTTTTACAGGAAAATTATGCTGATAGATATAGCAACTGCTAACCCTCCTTTTAAAGTATTACAGGAAAAAGCGGCGGAAGAGTTAAAGAAAAGAATGGCAGTGCAGCCTGTAACCGCAAGGTTAATTGACATAGCCTCATCTCACTCCGGAATAGACACCCGTTTTATTGTTGTTCCCGATGCTGAAACAGAAGCAATGAAAAAGTTTTACTCCGTTGAAGGTAACTATGTTAATCCAGGTACACAGGCAAGAATGGACGAATATGAGAAATGGGCTAAAGAATTAAGTAAAGAAGCTGTAAGGAAGATCTTAAATGAAAATAATTTTAGTGCCAAAAATATCCATCGATTAATTACAATTTCATGTACCGGCTTTTTTGCCCCGGGCATGGATTATTATCTTATTGAAGAATTTAACATCCCCCGCAGTGTTAAAAGAACAAATATAGGTTTTATGGGCTGCGCTGCTTCCATTATAGGATTTAATTCAGTAATTGAAGCAATGAATTCCGCAAATGGAAATACTGTTAATACTCTTTTAGTATCATTAGAACTATGCAGTCTTCATTTACAAACAGAAGCAACCCGTGACAACATACTTGCCAATATGATTTTTGCTGACGGTTGCGCAGCAGCTCTTTTTTCCAATGCAGGAGAGTATCAGAATAAATCGACGTTTACTTTGATGGCAACTGAGTCAATATTGTTCGATAACTCTTCTCAATTTATGGGATGGAAGATAGGCAATACAGGTTTTGAAATGATACTTTCTTCAGAACTTCCTAAAATCATCTTAAATGAAGCGGTGCCTTCTCTGTTATGTATGCTGGAAAAACACGGCTTAAACAGGAATAGTATTAAACATTGGGCGCTTCATCCCGGCGGAAGAGCAATTCTTGATTCGCTCAAAGATGGTCTGGGCTTATCCGAAGAAGAAATGCTCCCTTCACGTACAGTACTTAAAAACTATGGCAATATGTCATCTGCTTCTATTCTTTATGTACTGAAAGAAATAATAGACAGTAAAAAAGTTAAGCCGGGTGAGATTTGTTGTGCGGTAGCTTTTGGTCCTGGGT
>JAWOJF010000318.1:0-17464 GCA_046481785.1 Ignavibacteriaceae bacterium
CTTAAATCAGAACCGGCAGAAGGAATATTTAAAGATAAAGCAGAATCTGAGATATTTAGTGATATAAAAAAATCCCTTAACCGTCTTAAGATACATCATAAAATATTTTATAATGAGAACAGTCTTTACGAAGAGAAAAAAATTGATGATCTGCTGAACGTTTTTAAAAGTAAAGGTTTATCTTATGAAAAGGATGGGGCAGTTTGGTTAAAGCTGTCTGAAATGGGAAATGATTCTGATAAAGTAATTGTAAAATCAACCGGTGAACCTACATACAGGCTGCCTGATATAGCTTATCACAAGACCAAGTACGAAAGAGGATATGACCTGATGGTAGATCTGTTTGGATCGGATCATAATGCTACATATCCCGATGTAATGGCAGGGTTAAAAGCAATAGGCTTTAACCCGGAACATGTAAAGGTGCTTATTCACCAGTTTGTTACTATTCTTGAGGGGGGCGAAGTAGTTAAGATGTCAACCCGTAAAGCCAATTATATTACACTCGATCAATTGGTGGATGAAGTGGGAAGTGATGTAGTACGATACTTCTTTAATATGCGCAGTATAACAACCCACATGAATTTTGATTTAACACTGGCAAAAAAACAGTCTGATGAGAATCCTGTTTTCTACCTGCAGTATGCACATGCCAGAATATGTTCAATACTTAAAATGATTGAAGGGGAAAGTTTATCTTCTTCAACAGAAAACCTGGATCTTCTTACCACCCCGGAAGAACAGCAGCTTTTAAGAAAACTACACCAGTTTAAAGAAGAAGTTTTATTAAGCGCTGAATATTTTGAAACTAACAGGATATGCACATATCTTGAGGAACTTGCAGCATCATTCCATAAGTTTTATACATTCTGCAGAATAATAGGGACTGAAAAGAAACTAGCAGAAGCCCGCGTTGCTCTTGCAATTGCAACTAAAAATGTAATTAAAAACGGCTTATCAATTCTTGGAGTAGATGCACCGGAGAGGATGTAGGATAATCTTGCAATTACTTTTTTATATCCAGCCAATCTAGTAAACCTGATATAAAAGTAAGCGGGTGAGGTGGGCAGCCGGGAACGTAAATATCTATTTTATTTTCTTCAAGGAATTTTCTTTCAATCTCTTTTGAATTCTGAAACAAACCCCCGGATATTGCACATACTCCAAAGAGAATAATTATTTTTGGATTTGGAACTGCCTCGTAACATATCTCAGTTGCTCTAGCCATATTTTTAGTAAGGGGCCCTGTTATTACAACACCATCCGCATGACGCGGCGAGGCAACAAATTCAATTCCGTATCTTCCCATATCAAAGTTTACATTACTTAATGCATTTAATTCAAGCTCACAGCCATTACAGCCCCCCGCTGATATTTGCCTTAGTTTTAATGATTTACCAAAATAATTCCTGATCTTTTCAGAAGCTGTTTCGGGCGAGATGGAATGTGTTTCTTTGGTTATTATTAATTTTTCCCTGGTGTCAGCAGTTAAATGATAATCATTCGTATAATGAATTACTTTTTCCGGGCATGCTTCTTCACAGAGAGGGCAGAATATACATTTGCCCAAATCAATCTGTATTGGGTTTAATGTAATTGCATTTGCGGGACAAGCCTCCAGACATTTCTTACACTCCTCAGGACAGGGTTTATCCTCTATTTTGGGCAGCCCACGGTATCTTTCAGGAAACAATGCATTCCTTACGTCATGTACTATTGGGTCGCCCTGGAGTATTCTAAGTTTTATTGCGTTTATCATAATAAGTTTAAAAAATTATAAATCATGCCCTGCATAGGACAAATCAAAACTTTTGTTGCACAATGGAAAATCCGAAATTGCTGTTTCTCGTAAAGCCAGTTGTAAACCGTACCAGTTATTAAAAGACGGATCTTTTATTTTATATTGTGAAAACTTTCCTTCGTTATTTGTAATAACAGCGTGAACAAGTTCGCCCCGCCATCCTTCAATAATAGAAATCACTCCGGAGTTAGGCGCAGGACTACCGCTTTCAGTTTTAATCTCTCCACCGGGTAATTGCTCAATCTGCTCCATAATAAAGCGGAGTGATTCTTCTAATTCCAGGGCACGCAGCCGTGTACGTGCAAATACATCGCCTGTGGTTAAAGAAATAAGTGAAACCGGGAAATAACGGTATGCTCCGTATGGGTTATGTATTCTTGAATCAATTTCAACTCCGCTGGCACGCGCTGCAACTCCAACCAGGCCGATTTCCTGTGCGAATTTCTTTGAGACACTACCTGTATTTTCGAACCTAATTAAAGCTCCGGTTGAAGAAAAAAGAAATTCGTTTATAGCTGATACATCGTTTTTAACAGTTACTAAATTGCTGAGAACCTGTTTTACTATTTCATCGTTAAAATCAAATCTTACACCTCCGTATACAAACAGGCAGCGCCCGAACCTTGAGCCGCATAAAGCTGCAAGACTGTTTATCACCAGGGTTCGTAACCGTCCGTAAGATGATGCTACAATTGCAAAGCCGATATCGTTGGCAGCACCGATAAGTCCGGTTAAATGCATTGCAACTCTTTCAAGCTCTTCTGCTATTGAACGGATAACCTGTGCCCGCAGGCTTATCTGTGTATTTGCAAGGCTTTCAATTGCATTACAGTGGGCATAAACATTGCCGATAACAGTATCACCGGTGATTGATTCTGAAAGGAGTATCCGCTGGTTGTGAGCCGCATTTAATAACATCGGCTCAATACCGCGATGCTGGTAACCTAAATTTATCTCAAGATGATAAACCATTTCCCCATGACATTGAAATCTGAAATGCCCCGGTTCAATTACCCCCGCGTGGATGGGTCCTACAGCAACCTCATGAACTTCATTCCCGGCAAGCTTATAAAACTCATAGGGTATATTGCCCAAAATTACATTTTGTTTTCTAACAGGGCGAAGCCAGGGGTGGTTAAGCGGTAAAAAGCCATATTGTTCTGCCAGCTCGCACTCAAAATAATTTGTTTGCGGAAACTTATTTGCAAAACTTTCAAATTCTAATTTGTCTTTCGGAAATCCGCCGCCAACTATAAATAATGAGGATGAAAAGGAATCAGCCAAAACGGAAATAATTTTTTCCGGATTATTTTTATCAACCGGGAAAAGTCCGATCATTCTGCAGTTGTTAGTTAAAGCTTCCGAAACAGATTCACAAAAACTGTTTTTATCTAAAAATAAAACGTCACTTAAACTAAACGGCTGATTATTTTGAACTTCAAATGAACTCATAATTTTATACCAAAATCATTTGAAATATTTAAAATGTTCTCTTGTAAAACATCAGGCAGAGAAACTGCAATTACAATCAATAAAATCAATAATATAATTGTTGAAAGGTGAACTATATTAAACTTTTCTTTTTCATCTGATAAGCCGCTTTCATTTTTTCTATAAAGCATCTGGAATATTGTTTTTCCCATATTTATAAAAATAAATAACAGCAGAAGCATTGTTGCGGCTAATATCCAGGGTTTATCTGAAAAAAGCATTCCCTCAAAAATCATCAGTTCACTGAAAAAGATTCCAAAGGGTGGAATGGCGGAGATTGCAAAAAATGAGAGAAGGAAAAGCCAGCCTGTCCACGGCATTAAATTCAGGACAGCACTTATACCTTCAACTTCCCTTGTTTTGAATTTGCTATGAATATTTCCGGCTGTAAAAAATAAAACCATTTTGTTAAGTGAGTTATAAATTATGTGGTATAATGCCCCGATAAAAGCCACACCGCCGACACCAATTCCTAATGTTATTATTCCAAGGTGTTCAACGCTGGAATATGCGAGCAGGCGCTTAAAATTATTAACCTTGAACATAAAAATAAATGCTACAAGAAGAGAGAGTAAACCGCCTATTGTTAAAATCGTTCGTGCAAATTCATATGAAGAAGTCGGGCTGATTATTTGAAAGATTCTCATTAGTCCAAGCAAAGCAGTAATACGTAACGACCCTGACATAAGCGCCGCAATTGGGCTTGGAGCATTACTTGTAGCATCAACGTCACCTGAGTGCATTGGTGCAATGCCGATTTTTGTACTGAGCCCTACAAATATGAAGATAAAACTAGCCTTCAGCCAGACGGGGTTTAACGCCGCAGCTTTTTTCGCAAATTCAGAAAAGAATAACTGTTCTCCCTCCAATACGGTTCCGTTAGCTGAAAGAGTTAAAAACAATATTCCTACGAAGGCGAACGCAATTCCAACTGAAACTAAGAAAAGATATTTCCACATAGCTTCAAGCGCTTCTTCATTGCGATAATAATAAATTAGAGGAGCCACGCTTAATGTTGTTGCTTCAGCGGCAACCCAGTACATGCCGAAATGATTACTCAAAATAGCTGCTGTATTTGCAAACAAATAGAAATTTAGAAGCAGGAAATAATACTTTTTCCCTTCTTCAGCCTTAGATGTTACAGGCCGTTTCAGGTATGAGAATGAAACCAGTACAACCCAGAAATAAACATTTGAAAGAACGAGCAGGAATAATTTGCTTAATGAGTCGGTACTGAAAAAGAAAGGAAGTTCCGGTGTATACCATCCTGCAAATATAATAAGTGATAAGGCCAGGTGAAGAATACTTACTGCTAATGAAACTGAGTATTGCACACGGGTATCTTTCAGCAGGTAACAAATACCTGCGGTAATTAAAGGCAATAATATGAGGATAGTAAATTCAAGCATTAGTCTTTAAGCCTCCCCAATGCAGTTACATCAAAGCCTGATAATGTTGAGCTTATCCTGTTTAATGCTATTCCCATCAGGAATACAACAACAAAAACATCAAGCAGCATGCCTATTTCAATCATCACCGGAATTTCTGAGGCTACCGCAGTGCCGAACAAAAATATGCCGTTTTCCAGAACTAAAAACCCTGCTACATGAACTATAAGTTTTTTCCGGAAAATAATTACGAATATTCCTGTTACAATTGCCGAAAATCCGCTGGCAAAAGGAATTATCTCAATATCTGTACTTTTTGATAAAATACTTGAGGCAACAAAAATCACTATCATCGAAAAAATAACAAGCAGTAAAAAGGTGAATTGTTGTATCGTTGGTTCAATAACTCTTTTAATATCCAGATCAAGCATAATTTTGTTTATGTATTTTGGTATTAAAAGTACTTTTACAATAAATAACGTAGCAGGAAGAATTAATGCATAAACTGAAAACTGGTTAACAAAAGGGAATACAAGCAGTACTGTAAGTATAAGCCCCTGTATCTGCAGTACAGTAACATAAGTTTTTACTCTCGATGTTACAGCGAGATAAAAAAGGGATAAACAAAATAAAATGCTTAAAACATTTTCCATAAAATTAATTAATTACCTGTTTCATTTACTTTGTAAAAGTGTAAATCAATAAATTTAAAATACCGATGGCTGTTGCAAACAAAAGATAATGCGGAATATTTATCATTTTAAACCGGGATGCCACAGTTTCAACTGTGGCTAATGCGGCAGACAGCATTACAATTACAACAATAAATATTATTACACCCGCTGTATAACTCTGAACGCTGAACGGGTAAAAGAATGATGCCTCCAGTATGGCGTAAATAAATAGTTTAACATAGCTTGAATACTGGTAAAGGAATAAATCAACACCTGAATTATCAAGTATCATTACTTCGTGAATCATGGTAAGTTCAAGGTGTGTATTGGGATCATCGACCGGCATACGTGAGCACTCTGTTACTGCAAGAATAAAAACAGATATTGAGCAGACAACTATAAAAATAATGTATGAAACGTTATCCAGCCTTATGGAATAAAATATCTCATAAATAGATGTAAGCCCGCTTATAAAGGCGATGCTGCCTAAAGTAAAAAAGAATATAGGCTCGGCAAAAACAGCAAATGTGGCTTCCCGTGCTGCACCCATTCCTTCAAATGAACTGCCGATATCCATTGCGGCGAGTATCTGGAAAAACCTTGCAAGCCCTAACATATAAGCGAATAATATAATATCCCCTTCAAAGCTTATTAAAGGGCGTGAAAAGCCATTAGGAAGCATAGCAGCAGCAGTAACCAATGCAATTAGATTTATAACAGGTGATATACTGCTGATAAAAGATGCGTTATGCGCCCTGATAGTTTCTTTACGCAGAATCCGCTTAAGGTCATAGTACGGCTGAAAGATTCCGGCACCTGCTCTGCCTGTAAATATTGCTTTTTGTTTGTTAACCAGGCCGACAAAGAGGGGAGCCAGTCCTAAAACCAAAAATACAGAAACTATTCTATGAGCAACTAAAATTATATCCATAGAAATGCTATCAGGCTGTATATTGTTATTATTATAAAAATGAAAGCTATATAATAGCGTATATCGGTATAATTAAGAAAATTAATTCTTGAAATAAGCGAGCTGAAATTCCTGAAAGCCGGTAAGAGTATATTGTTATCAACAAGGTCCTCAGAATGGCTTTCAAAATTTCCTTTTGTGGGAAAAATATCTTTCGGTGTTTCAATCTTTTTGTTATAAACTAAAACGGACCTGGAAATTTCATTAAGTTCATCTGCAAAAGATGAGGCGGTATATTGCATTCTCGGTGTTATATTTTCATAGCCGCATCCCCAGGCAGCAGCAACTCTTTTTCCATATTTTTTCTGAACATTTCTTTTCCACAGGTAAATAATTAGAATTCCGGTAATAACCGCTGTAAAAGTAATGCTTATATAAAACCATTGAATATTTAATGGCGGAACAGAAGAGCCAGCCGGAATAAAACTGGCAATCAAAACTTTGTTTACAATCCCGATAAACGGCTGCGGGTAAAATCCAATTATTAAGCAAAATAAAGCTAAAATTCCAAGAGAAAGATATTCGGGAAAGGAAACAAAAAATTGTTTTACATCTTTCCGTTCACTTCCCAAAAACATAATTGAATTTATTTTGGTAAAACATGCAACAGCAAGCCCACCCACGAATGCAAGTCCGACTGCTGAGATCAGCATAAAAAGAGGATAATAATTTTTTAATTCTTTAGCGGTGGTAAAAAAGCCATTGTATATAATGAACTCTGAAATAAAACCGTTAAGCGGTGGAATGCCGCTGATAGCAATTGAGCCTATTAAAAATAAAATGACAAAATATTTCCCGCGGTGAACGAGCCCGCCCATAAGCTCAATGTTCCGTGTTCCAAGATTTTGATAAATAACGCCGCTTCCGATGAACAACAGGCTTTTAAAAATTGCATGGTTAAGCGTGTGTAATAATGCTCCACCAAAACCAAACATTTGAATTACTGGTGAATTAAAAGCCGAACCAATAAAACCAATGCCAATACCAATACCAATTATACCTATGTTCTCAACTGAGTGATAAGCAAGCAGCCGTTTAATATCATGCTGTGCCAATGCATACCACACACCAAATACAGCGCTGAACATTGCCGCGGCAAGAATAAGCCAGCCGAGCCATTCAGGTACAGGATTTAAGATTTGGAAAGTCCGCAATATTCCGTAAATACCTGTTTTAATTATTATACCAGATAGAAATGCGCTGAAAACAGTGGGTGCTATAGGATGTGCTTTTGGAAGCCAGAAGTGGAACGGCATAAAACCTGCCTTCATTCCGAAAGCCATTAATGCTAATGCATAAAGAATAAAAAATAATTGTCCTGCATCCGGTGAAAGGTAATAATCGCTAAACAGCCAGCTATTGGTCTCATGATGAAGCAGGAAGAAAAAAACGTAAAGAAGAAAAACTATTACATGAGATACTACCAGGTAATAAAAACTTCCTGTTTGAACATCTTTCTTCTCTTTTTCAAAAACCATTCCCAGGTAGGCTGAAGTGCTCATTATTTCCCAGCAAACCAAAAATAATATTACATGGTTGGTTATAACAACTAACTGAGTGGATACCAGCATGACAGTAAAAAAAACCAGCAGCGTTCTAACAGATTTTCCTTTATCTATATAATGTTTAAGGCTTGAGTAGCTGTATATTGCAGTGGGTATTGCTGGAATCTGAATAACACATAAAAAATATAAGCCTAACTGATCGAATCTAAAAAAATACTCCGGTATACCTAAGCTATTAAAACCTTTTGAAGAAAAACCAGGGGAGAACAAGGCCGAAGCAGTTGAAATAAATCCTAAAACTAATGCTATAATAATAATAAGGTGAGCGGCAGAAGATGCTCGTCTATTATCCTTAACCAAAGTTATAATAATGGGGACAAGGATCAGGATTATTAATGAGTAAAAAAATAAATCCATAGAGTTACTCACTTCTCGTAATCTCGATATGATTTATAATGTCGATGATCTCTTTATATTTAAGCCGGTTTTCCAAAGCAAAACGGAATGTCTCTTTTGAAAGTAAAAAACTCAGATGCGCAATCATACTAAGGTGCTGTTTTATAGTTTGTGAAATTAAAAGTATAATAGTATGCACCGGTTTTTCATCAAGGGATTTTAATTCAAGCGGCTTTGCCGGAAAGAAGAAATTAATCAGGGGTTTGTTCTTGCCAACCATAAGGGGAATTCTCGGGTGGGGCAGGCTTATTCCGTTTCCTATAGCTGTGCTCATCATTTCTTCACGGTTCTTTAATAATTGAACGATGATTCCTTTATCAATTCCTTTTTCAAGATCAACTAAGTTTACCATTTGCTCTATATATGATTTTTCAGAAAGATCGCAATGATAAAAAAAAGAGTTTTGGTTAAGAACATCAGTTAAAGTTTTAACATGATATTCACTTAGTTTTTTATGCCTGGAGATGTTAAGAGGAATATTCCGGCTGAGCGCCCATTCAATAATTTGCTGCTTGTTGAAAAGTAACCTGTCATGAATTACCTGGAACGGAATTTCTTTTTTCTTAATTAATCCCTGGACATCCTTCTCGGTCAGTAATAATAAGGTCGATATATCTTTTACCGTCAGATCCAAATTAAACCCCTATAATATTTGAATTATAATATACGGTGTACCGGTTATTTATCCATTTCTCTTTTAACAGACGGGACAAAATCTTTTGGCCTGCCTAATTTAGGTAACCCGAGAATTTCACGGGCATGGTCTAACGCATCATCAATATTGCCATAAATGTTTTCCTCTCCGTAAAGGTCAAATATACCTGCCTGAGTCATGGCATATAAAGGCTGTGTATGAACTCCGGAAAGTATTAAATGTGTTTTATGTTTTTTTGCATCATTATAAAAATCTTTTAATGTCTGCAGCCCGGTTGCATCTACAGCGGGCACATTTCTCATACGAATGATCCTGACCTTTGGCGGTTCTTCAATGGCAAGCATCTGGTCTTTAAACTTTTTAGCTGCTCCAAAGAAGAATGGCCCGTTTATTTCAAAAACTTCCACATCTTCAGGTATCTGCTTTTTATCAATAGCATTCGGATCGGGTGTTTCTGCTTCGTCTTCAAGTTCTCTTGTAATAACAGTAACATTTGAAACCTCTGCCATACGTTTCATAAAAAGTAATACAGCAAGTATCATCCCTATTTCAATAGCAATAGTCAGATCAAATATAACAGTTAAAAAGAAAGTTGTAAGTAAAACTGCCACATCACTTTTGGGACTTTTAAGAACAGACCTGAATGAATGCCACTCGCTCATATTGTAGGAAACAATGATAAGGATTGCCGCCAGAGTAGCCATTGGTATCAGTTTAGCATAAGAACCGAAGAATAACATAATCAGTAAAAGAGTGAGGGCATGGATAATACCTGCAACAGGAGTTCTGCCTCCGTTTTTAATATTAGTAGCTGTCCGGGCAATTGCGCCTGTTGCCGGTATTCCGCCAAAAATTGGAGTGATAATATTTGCTAAACCCTGCGCAATCAATTCCATATTACTTCGGTGTCTCCCGCCAATCATACCATCGGCAACAACTGCTGAAAGGAGAGATTCAATAGCAGCAAGCAAAGCAATTACAGTTGCAGGTGCAATAAGACTTTTTATTAGTTCCAGATTAATTGAAACAAATTCCGGGCCTGGCAGGTTTGAAGGAATTTCGCCAAACCTGCTTCCTATTGTATCAACGGGTAAATGTAATACCATAACTAAAACTGTTGAAACAATTATTGCAATTAATGATCCGGGTACCCGGTGAGTAACTTTTGGCCAGAAAATCATTATGAGCAGAGAGAGTAATGCAATTCCCAATACGTAAAAATTTATTGTAGAGAAAGATTCAAAATATACAAGCCACTTTTCATGAAACTCAGAAGGTACATTTTGAATATCCAGCCCAAAAAAATCTTTTATCTGGGTTGAAAAAATCAGCAATGCAATACCGCTGGTAAATCCAACAATCACAGGATAAGGGATAAACTTTATCAAAGCACCAAACCGCGCCAGGCCCATTATAACAAGTATTACTCCTGCCATTATAGTGGCTACAGTAAGCCCAAGCATTCCGTATTGCTGGACAATACCATAAACGATAATAATAAAAGCACCGGTAGGCCCTCCTATTTGTACACGGCTGCCGCCAAATACAGAAATTATAAAGCCTGCTATAATAGCGGTGATAATTCCTTTTTCAGGAGTAACGCCGCTTGCTATTGCAAATGCAATTGCTAAAGGAAGAGCTACTATTCCAACAATTACTCCGGCAGTTGCATCGGCAATAAATTGACTTTTATTATAACCTTTTAGGGTAGTAAATAGTTTAGGTTTTAAGAGAGGCAAGTGCGTATTCCAATTAGTAACATATACTTATATCCCAAATATAATCAATTTTGTTGATTTGTGAGAGATAAGTAAAAAGAAATCTTTCGATCTTTGAGTCTTTGAATCTTTCAATCTTTGAATCTTTGAATTGCCCGTTCAATCCGCAATAGCTATAGATGCTGCATAAACTTTTTTTGCACCTGCCTCTAACAAAACTCTGCCGCACTCTGAGGTAGTAGCGCCTGTGGTAATTACATCATCAATGAGCAGGATATTTTTTCCTTCTACCACCTTTTTCCTGTTCACTTTAAATGCATTCTTTATGTTTTCAGCTCTTTCGGTAATATTCATGGTGGTTTGTGACTGGGTGTATTTAATCCTCTTAATCAAGGAATCTTCAACCGGCATTTTTATTACTTTATTAAGGCCTTTAGAAATGTAATAAGACTGGTTATAGCCGCGTTCAGCTTTTTTAACACTGTGCAGTGGCACCGGAATTATAATATCTATATTCCATTGCTTAAATAAGTCTGCTAAATATATACCCAAAGCCTTTCCAAGAAAAATTCCATTATGGAAACGGTGTGTGTATTTTATTGAGTGAATTATATGCTGAAGCTCTTTATCCTTCTCAAAAACATAAAGGGAAGTAAAACCTGATATAATGTTTCTGCCTTCAAATTTTCTTTTGTACTCAAGTGTTAATCTTTCATCTCCGGCGGGTCGAATTTTTGAAAAGCATGATGAGCAGACTGATACTTCGTCAGGCAGCAATTTATCTTTGCAGGCAGGGCAAAACCGGGGTAAGAAAAAATCAAACAGACTGATTATAAATTCGTTCATTTATTTTTTTCTGTGGTTCTCATTGCTCTTTAACTGGGCTTCTCTTTATTTACACAGAGTGCATGGAGGAAATTTATAACATTCCCGAACGTTTTCGTAAAAACCATTCAGCGGCAAAAAGAAAGATAACAACTACCATCAGCCACTCATTAGACCACAGATATATTTCGCTTATAATAATTTTTTCTTTTGATGTCTGCTGATTTCTCTGTTTCAGCAAATCAAAAAGCTGCTGATAATTATCAGCATTAAAATATTTTCCGCCCGTCCGGTTTGCCAGGAGTGCTAAAAATGAATAATCCATATTAGGACTTATCATCTCAATATCAACTTCACCAATATTAAATTTTCCGGCATCAGCCCCCAAAATGTTCCCGTTTTGAATAGCTGTTCCAGTAAAACCATAATCTCCCGGCTTGTTGGTTTGGAGGGTTCCTTCATATAAGCCGCTGCCAATTGAATTCAGGTTTATTTCATATTTATCAGTAACGGAGTTTATATTTACCTTTACTTCAGCATCTGCAACAGGATTAAATGCCTGGTCATATACCTGAGCTGAAAACTCAACTTCCTCTCCAAGTGAATACAATTTTTTCGAAGTCCTGATGGTAACCTGTTTCTGTTCATCGGAAGTATTAAGCCATTTTACACCCTGGAGAACAAAATTATCAAACAGGTTAAGATTTTTAGTTGATGTTTGCAGTTTCCAGCGCCATATATCTTTTGCAAGAACAGCAATTGAACGTTTACTACCCAGTCTTCTGGACACAACAAGAGGCCTGTTTAAGGAGACATTATTAATTTTAACTCTTGCCAAAACTTCACTTTCCGGTTTTGCCTCAAGAACTGTATTCGGCTGAAGAGCAGGGGGAAGATTATTCCATGCATTTGCCGGGTTTTCAGAATTATTCTGGAGCAAAGGGTTTTTTGCTTTATCACTACTTACATTTGGCTGTACTTCAGAATAACCTGCATTGCTTCTTCCAATGGAAAACGGCAGGTTTGCCTGTATTTGTCTCAACTTACTAAAATCAACTCCGTCTGAAAGAACAATAAAAAACGGTTTGTTTTCCGAAGTAATTGCATTATTTACCTTCAGCAAAAGCTCGTTTGAGGTTTCCTGTGAAGGGAAGCCGACAAGGTAAAATATATCAGCACTGTCTATAAGTTTTTCCCAGTTATTATTCTCAAGAAATCTGTTGGAAGCAATTTGAGTAATTGAGTTAACCGTGAGATTTTCGTCTTCTTTAAGTGAATTCTTAATAAAGGTCAGGTCTGATGAAGGTGCCCCGGCAATAACAAGAACTTTTATTTTATTGCTGAGCACATTTATATAAAATGTTTTCCTGTTATTGGCAAAAGTAAATTCCCCTGGCTGATTTGATACCGCTACAGCAAGTTTTTTTTCACCGCTGTTTCCGGGAGTGTAATTGAAACTTAAATTTTGTGTGCCGTCAGTTAAAGTTAAACTTGTCTGCTCAACCAGAGCATCATTTTCAAACAAAGATACATTTATGGTTTTACCTTCAAAACCTGAATTTGAAAAAGATGCATTAATGGTGGTTGGTGTCTCTACATAGATGTATTCATTATATAATACATTTCTTATCTCAATATCATTTCTTCTGGCAGTATCACCAACGCCAATGGTATAAACAGGAATGCCGAGCTTTTCAGCGGTATAAACCGGGTTCGATCCTTCTGTTATTACTCCATCACTTATTATTACTATTGAAGAGATGTTTTTTTCTTCCTTTTCAATATGTGAAAAAACATTAGAAAAATTGGTGCTTCCTTCATAAAAGGAAATCAGTTCCAGGCTGTCGACGTCTGTCCGGATAACTCTGTTTCCAAAAGAGTAAAATTCAGAAATATCCGTTATGCTTTCCGCATCCTGTAAAAATATTTTTACAGATTCACTTCTGTTTGTTCCATCATCAATTGTAATAGATCTTGAGTTATCTGTAAAAATAAGATTTACCGGTTCAATAATATTTTTATTTGCTATGGTTACTATAGGTTCAAATATGATAAATAACAGGAGTATTAAGGCTAGAGAACGAAGTGATACCAATACTAATTTTTTAGCAGGACTCACCACGGGGATCGTATAGCGGTAAACATAAAATGCATAACCCGCCAGTATAAGCAGGGCAATAACAAAATAAAAACCGCTGAAGGCAAAACTTAAATCCAGACTCTCCGGCATAAAAATCCTTAATCATTAATATCAGAAGACAAAAAAAGTTCTCCCTTAATTACAGTAACAGCATTTCCGGATATATAAAGCTCATTTTTTTTCTCATTATAACTTACCATAACCCTGCCTCTTCTGTTCATAAAATCACCCTGTTCAAAAGTTAGAGTAATTTCGGAATCTGATTTTTGAACAAATCCAAGTTTTTGTAAAACAAGCATAAGAGGGCCGTTAGAGCTGCCGGTTACCGGATCTTCATCAATACCGTAATATGGCGCAAAAAATCTTAAATGAGCAAAACTATTCTCATCAAATGTTTCTAATGTAAAAACGGATACATCTTCAAATCCTCTTTTATTAACAGAAAGGCTTTTTAATGCTTTAAAATCAGGATTAATATTTTTCAAATCCTTAAGGGTTTTTACATAAATGTAAAGGTAACCATTCTCCAGCAGAATGAAAGGTACTTTTTCGTCAAGCGCAGTTCCGGGTATACCAAGTGCATTAATTATTTCTTCTTTATTCCCTGTGAATTCTTCTGCATTAAAAACAGGGATCTGCATAAAATAATTTCCATCCCTCATTCCGCAGTTAAGTACACCTGATAATGTTTCAAATTTTATTGATGAGCCAAGCAGGAGCTCCTGCTCATTAAGGAAGTGAAGTGATGCTATAGTTGCGTGTCCGCACAGTTTTACTTCAGTAGCAGGAGTAAACCATTGTAATTTATAATCAGCTTTATCGGAGTCTGACAAGAAAGCGGTTTCCGCAAGATTCATTTCACGGGCAATAGACTGTTTTTCTATTTCGGTTAAACCATTGCCGCAGGTAACCCCCGCAGGATTACCGCCGAATACTTTTTTTGTAAAAGCATCTACCTGGTAAATGCTAATCTTTTTTGCCATCGTCAAAGAGCCTTTCTATGTTCCAGCTTTTCATCCGTTCGTAGGTTTCATAATCAGTAAGATCAAAATGAATTGGCGTAACCGAAACATAATTTTTTTTAATTGCTGCCTGATCAGTTTCAATTTCGGTGTCAACTTCAAGAAGATTACCCGTTAACCAGTAATATTCCCTGCCGTATGGGTCTTTACGTTCTTCGTAAATATCATCCCACTTTGATTTACCCTGCTTGGTAAGAAGTATCCCTTTTATCTGATCCAGCGGTACATCGGGAACATTTATATTAAGCAGAGTACCAACCGGCAGATCTTTTCCTATTATTTTAGAAGCAACAAGTTTTGCCACCTTACCGGCATAGGTAAACTCAGTTGCCATGTGATTGGTTACTGAAATTGCAATTGAGGGGACATCCATAATTGCTGCCTCGCGTGCCGCGGATACCGTACCCGAATAGATAATATTTATTGCAGTGTTTGAACCATGATTAATTCCGGATACAACGAGGTCTGGTTTTTCCTTCATTATATTCCTGATCCCTATTTTTATACAATCAGCAGGGGTGCCGTTTACTGCATAGCCGAAAAACACACCATTTTTTTTATACTTTATTACTCTAAGTGGTAATTGCATTGTGATACCATGTCCTACAGCGCTCTGTTCCCTTAAAGGAGCAACAACGGTAACTTCACCAATCTCTTTTAACGAATCAGCGAGTGCCTGAATGCCCGGAGCTTCTATCCCGTCGTCATTACATATTAATATTTTCACTTTTTCCCTAAAAATTGAATAAGAAAAGTCTAAATATAAGGTTAAAGTAAGCCAGTCTCAATTGAATCATTTGGAACCTTTTACGGTATTTTGTTAATTTGGAGAATAGTGCAGCACAGGGTTTAGCCAGTGACTGTATTCTCTATTTTAATCACATCACAGGCTAAAGCCTGTGCTACAATTTTATTTTTATGGTTATTCTTAAATCACTCATATTTGAACAATTCCCCGAAATTATATTTGGTTTTAATACTAAAATTGGTGCACGAAGAAACGCACCCTACTACTTTAATGTTTCTTTTTCAGTCGGGGATGATGAAAATATAGTTAAAGAAAACAGGAATATTTTTTTCTCTTCACTGGGTTTAAGCGAAGCTACAGTAGCTTATCAAACACAGGTACATGGTGATATTATTAAGTATGTTGACAAACCTGGAAACAATGGCGAAAGTGATGCGATGATAACCGCTGAAACTAATCTTGGTTTGGCAATAAGTACTGCTGACTGTACCCCTATTTTTATTTGTGATAAAAAGAATAAAGTTATTGCGGGTGTTCATTCCGGGTGGAGAAGTACAGAAAAAAGAATTATGGAAAAAACTCTTCTTAAATTGAAAGAAGATTTTAATTCTAATCCCGGAGACCTGATTGTCTATATGGGGCCATCTATCAGCCGTGAGAATTATGAGGTTGGAAAAGAAGTGGCAGAATTATTTGACAGTAAATATACTAAGCCAAATCATGAAAAATTTTCACTTGATGTGGCATGTGCTAATTATGATATGTTGCTTAAATTTGGAGTGAACAAAAAGAATATTCAAAAATCAGAATTGTGTACATACAATATGAAACATCTTTTACACTCCTACAGGCGGGATGGATTAAAATCCGGGCGAAGTCTTGGAATTATTGCTATGAAAGGATAAGATGAACAAAGGCACAGTAAAGATAATACTTGTTTTTGCAATGTTATGTTTAATCTGGGGATCAACCTGGCTTGCTATACGGCTAAGTTTAGGATCATTAAGCCCCATGTTTTCTTCGGGATTCAGATTTATTGCTGCAGCAATTTTTGTTTTTATTGTGATGAAACTTCAGGGCATAACAATGCAGAGGGATAAATTGTCCGTAAGGCTTTATATCCTCCAGGGATTTTTTGCCTTTGCTATACCTTTTTCACTTGTTTACTGGTCAGAGCAGTATATCCCTTCGGGACTAGCTGCGGTTTTATTTGCAGTATACCCGTTTAGTGTTGCGCTCTTCTCATATTTTGCAATTCCCAATGAACACATTGGTCCATATAAAATAACAGGAATGATACTGGGATTTACCGGAATTGTAATAATTTTTTGGGATGATATAGGGGGCAATTTAACCTCATACCTTTTGGGAATGATAGCAATGGTATGCTCCGGGGTTATGCAGGCAGGAATGGCGGTTACTATAAAAAAGTACGGGCATCATTTAAATCCCCTTTCTATGAATCTAATTCCTATGTTTATGGCGGGAGTATTTTTAACCTTTGGTGCTTTTATCACTGAAGATGCAGCAAAACTTGTTTTTGATGCCAATGCAATATTATCTGTCCTGTATCTTGCCTTGTTCGGCAGTGTGGTAACTTTTACCGGTTATTACTGGCTGATGAAAAGGCTTAATGTAGTTATCTTATCGCTTATGGCATTTATTACACCTATTGTAGCCTTGCTGCTTGGCTGGATGATTGTTAATGAAAGAATATCTTCAATGGATTTAGCCGGGTGTGTGTTTGTATTAATTGGTTTGGTAATTGCAAACTTAAAAGGCTTAACAGGAATAAAAAAAGAAAAGATAATTAAAGAAGTTATTTGAATTAAACTGTAACACAGGCTTTAGCCTGTGACACTGTTTTTGTAACACAGGCTTTAGCCCTGTAACTTCTTGTAACACAGGCTTTAGCCTGTGAATGACGGTGATCGATCAATACGGGACCGACGCATTTCGCATGACGCTCGCCGCTTTTGCCGCCCAGGGAAGAGACATCAAGATGTCGGAGAAACGGGTGGAAGGGTACCGTCATTTCATCAACAAACTGTGGAATGCCGCCCGGTTTGCG
>JAWOJF010000037.1:0-3943 GCA_046481785.1 Ignavibacteriaceae bacterium
GCCCTGGGGCAGATCAGGATACTCGGAGAAATTAATTTTATAGGTCCTGTCGTAAAATATTAAATCTTTAATATTCTTTTTAAATATATTGGCAGACAAAAGACCTACCTCATTTGAATAAACAGAAGCAATCAAATCAAAATTTTCGGACCTTGCAGGTTTTAAATCAACATTATTATATTGAACGAAATCTGATCCGATAAAAACCCTGGGGGTAATAGCACTGTAATCAGGATAATTTAAAGTATTTGTGTAAGCAAAATGAATCTGAAGCCAGTCTAACGGTTTATACCTCAGATGTACCATTGGCAGAACATAACCATGTGACCTTGAAACAGTTGAATCTCTTCCCTGGAATCCGCCGGGAGTTCCTTCAGCTCTCAGCGCAGTATATTCGGTCTCCAGATTCTGGTAACGAACACCTGGAAGAATAGTAACATCTTCACCAATTTTAAGAGTAATCATTCCGTAAACAGCACTTTTGGTTTCATTTCCTGTATAATCATTGATTCTTGATCCAAGTCTATTAGACTGATAGCCTTCAAGAGAATTAATATTTTGAAGCTGAGGCAAAATAGACCTCATTAGTTCAACATTTAATGCGGGGTAAGCAAGTCTGTATTCGCCCTCAAGAAAGTCTCCAAAATCATAGTCACCTCCAAAATTGTAAAGATTAAGGTCGTCTATTCCCAGTATATCCTGAATTCGTGAAGAAACACTTCCGCCGCCTGAAAACCGATGTGAACCGGAGGAAACATCATAGTTATAAGTCCTGGTACGGTAAAGATAACTTCCGCCGAATTTAAATTTAGCAGACAAAAAATTATTTATGGGAATATCAGTGGTTAAATCTAAAGCACTGGAATATGAACGATCCCTCGAAAATGTTGAAGATGATTGAATTTGATCAAGCTCATTATTTACAGAATCAAATACTGCAAGCCTGGCTAATGTAGATGGGTGTACCTTTGTTAAATCACCCTCCAGACCAGCATCATCCTGGAAGAAATTGAAATAGATATCCTGAGGATTTTCGCTCTCAGAATAGCTGTGAGATAATTTCAGATCTATATGAAAAATAGGAATATCCTGTTTTATACTAATCAGGTTAGTTATAACATTTAAATCATTCCTTATATCAGTACCTGCGTACCAGATATCATTTAGAGGAGCGGCGACTATCCTTTGTTCCCTACCTATTGATTTGGTATTACTTGTACTAAACAGGTTCATGACATCGATATTTCCAGTCTCATGCCTGTAATCCATATTAAAGGTAACATTCTGACGCTTTCGTTCTCTGAAATAATCAGTTAGATTAAGAGAATTTAATTCAGGTATACCTTCATCACCACGATCTTTATCTCTAAGAATATATTCTGCACCGAGTTCATTGGAACTAAGATTTCGATGTTCATTAGACCCCTGAATAAATACACCAAAGCTTTCATTAAAGAAACGTTTTTCTAATGATAGGGTTAGTTTGTAATTGCCATACTCGTCTTTTAAATTGCTATATCCACCCTGCGAGCTTATTTGTATTGTAGGGAGCATATCTGATTGAATAACTCTATCAGACAGCCCAAGGCTGGAAGCTTTTCTCATACCAAAATTGACGACACCGCCGATAAGCGTTGCATCCATATCGGGAGTAATGGCTTTAATTACTTCTATCCCGCCCAACATACTTGATGAGATCATACTCAAATCTGCAGCTCTGTCTCCAAGAACGTCTACATTACTGCCAAATCCTGAAGTGTTTTCCTGCAGGTTTTTATCAGTAGAAACAAGGTTATTTCCGGATGCCACATTACTCGACATCTCAACACCATCTATAGTTATCTGGTTAAACTGTGGAGAGAGTCCCCGGATTACTACTTTAGAGCCCTCGCCGCCAGTTCTTAGAAGTGATACACCGGGCAAACGGCTGACAGATTCTGCAGCATTAGCATCAGGTAATTCTTTTATTTTTGCTGCCGAGACTACACTTTTTACTGCTATTGAATTCAACTGTTCGTTTATTGCCTGAAGCTGGCCCTCTGCCTGAGCAGTTATAACAACTGTTTCGCCTTCTATACTTTCAGCATTAAGTTTAAAATCAAATTCTATTGTTCTCCCGTTTATAATTTCAACTGTAGCTTCTTCTGTTTTATACCCCACATAAGAAGCACGAAGTGTGTATGTACCCGCCGGAATACTTGATATGTTATATCTGCCTTCAGCATCAGCAGAAGCTCCCCAGCTTGTACCAAGCAGAACTATATTTGAATATGGAAGCGGGTCGTTTGTTTGTGCATCCTGTATTGTTCCCCTGATATTACCGTCTGCATATAATGAGATAGTAATGATTTGAAGAAAAAGTAATGTAATAGCAATTTTTGTATACATAGATTCCTCTTTCTTTTACCCCTTATTACTGTGTTAATTGTTTATTAAAAGATTAAAAAGAAAATCATTACTTCGATAAGTTTTTTCGAAATAAAAATAAACCAATATAAAATAAAACGCAAGATTTAAATTTAACTTCTTTAAAATAGACATTTTACTCTTAAACCGGTTCAATATATTTTATATTTGAATAAACTCATAGATTTTTAGCCATTTTTAACGATTAATTTGATTTTCTGTAAATCTCTGTCTGATGAAGATGATCCGATCATTAATGTGTAATTATCTTCTTCAACCTGAAATCCTTCTCCGTCTATCCACCTTGATAATTTTTCAGGCGTAATTTCAAAACTGACTTTAGTTGTTTCACCGGGGTTTAAGGATATTCTTTTAAAGCCTTTTAATGTTTTTATACTATTTTTATCCTTATCCGACTTAACATATAACTGCACAACTTCCTCTCCCTTTAGTTTACCTGTATTGGTAATATCTACGGAAATTGAAACAATTTCTCCCTTCAATATATTATCTTTATCTAATTCTAAATTATTGAACTCAAATGTTGTATAGCTTAATCCAAAACCGAATGGATATAGCGGTTCACCTGTGAAATATCGATATGTCCGGTTCTTCATATCATAGTCTCTAAAATCAGGAAGATCATTAACGGATTTATAAAAAGTTACAGGAAGCCTGCCGGCGGGGTTGTAATCACCAAATATAACATCGGCAATTGCAGTACCTGCGGCCTGCCCGGGATACCATGCTTCAATTATTGCCGGTAAATTTTCATTTTCCCAATTAACAGCAACTGCACTTCCATTAAGCAGAACAAGAATAACCGGCTTGCCTAATGAATGTATTTTCTTAATAAACTTTGACTGGGTTTCCGGTAAATCGAGCGTCAGCCTGTCCCCCCCATGAAATCCTTTAACCTCAACCTTCATTTCTTCACCTTCAAGACGGGGTGACAGCCCCATTACCATTATTACTGCATCTGCTTTTTTTGCTGCATCAACTGCTCTTTGTTCAAGAGATTCATCAGGCACAGCCCATATCAACTGCATAAATGAGTAACGTAATTTTTTGTAAAACTCTACCTTAATCTTATAAACTCTCCCTGCTTCCAAATCAAGGTAGCTATATGTTTTTACCGGGTCAAATTCACCGTCAAATTTTACAAGTAGTGAATCTTCTAAATAAATTCTAAATCCATTGAAGCCATAACCGCCAACTGCATACCTGCCTGATTTATCCGGAATTAAAACTCCCGACCACCGTACTCCATAATTATCTGGATCAAATTTTTCATCAGGTGCACCATCCCACCATGCAAAATCTATTTTAGGATCTGTACGTACAAAAGCAGGTTCACCTTTAAAATCACTATTATCAAAATATTCACCAGTCAATCCTTTTTCTGATTTACCTTCATCAGTAAAAAAGAATTTTTCACTAACTACCTCAAATGATGGAAGATTTTCTGCTAGTTCACAGCCGCGCTCATAAATAACATCAGCGTTTTTTAATTTGTTCTTAATACCCTGATAAGGAG
>JAWOJF010000064.1:0-10498 GCA_046481785.1 Ignavibacteriaceae bacterium
CATCGTGAACCGGATATGACTTATATAGAACAGACTGCCGAAGTTATATCAAAATATTTAAGAAAAGGACAATTGATTTCACTTGAATCAACAACATATCCGGGTACAACCGATGAACTGCTTCTTCCTATGTTTGAGAATGCACCGGCTATTCAGGTTAAACTTCACAAATCAAAAATAAAAAATGAAGAGTTTGCTGTAGCCGGAATTCCTGAAGAGAGTGTATTACCGGATACAGCTAACGGGATTGAGAAATTTAAAGTTGGTGAGGATTTTTTCCTGGCTTTTTCACCTGAGAGGGAAGATCCCAATAACCCTAATTATTCAACCGCAACAATTCCTAAAGTTGTTGGAGGTATTACTCCGGCATGCCTGGAAGCTGCCCGGGCTTTATATAACAATGTTGTTGTAAACACTGTACCTGTCAGCTCTACCCGTGCAGCAGAAGCAACAAAGTTAACTGAAAATATTTACCGCTCAGTTAATATCGCTCTTGTTAATGAGCTGAAAATAGTGTTCGATAAAATGGGTATTGATGTGTGGGAAGTAATAGATGCCGCCGCTACCAAGCCGTTTGGTTTTCATCCTTTTTATCCGGGCCCCGGTTTGGGTGGGCACTGTATTCCGATAGATCCATTTTATCTTACCTGGAAAGCAAGGGAGTATGAACTCCATACCAAATTTATTGAGCTTGCCGGGGAGATAAACACTTTTATGCCTTATTATGTAATTGAAAAATCAATTGAAGCTTTAAACTCCCAGAAAAAAGCCCTTAATGGATCAAAAATACTTATTCTGGGCGCTGCATATAAGAAAAATATTGATGATATGCGCGAATCGCCTTCTCTAAGATTGATTGAGCTTTTCCGCGAAAAAGGGGGCGAAGTATCTTACAGTGATCCTTACGTGCCAAAACTTCCCAAAACAAGAAGATATAATTACGATATGGTTTCGGTGGATCTGAACCCTCAAAATCTTGCAGAATATGACCTCGTTGTTTTAAGTACGGATCATGACGATTTTGACTACGTATGGCTTGAACAAAATGCAAAACTTATACTTGATACAAGAAATGCCTTTGGCAAAAGAAAAATAAAATCAGGAAAAGTTGTAAAAGCATAGCCATTAAAACTTTATTTTCTTTTTCCCCGATTTAAATCATTAGTTTATTGTAGGGTCTGTTGTAAGAATTGTACAACAGGCCCTTGCCTTATTATAAAATCATTTTCTTATATTTACTTAATTAATTACTGAAAATAAGAAAAAGGTTTTATGAAGGGAATCATTCTGGCCGGGGGATCGGGCTCGCGTCTTTATCCGATCACAAAAGTATACAGTAAACAGCTCACTTTAATATATGACAAACCTCTAATCTATTACCCCCTTTCAATTTTAATGCTTTCGGGTATAAAGGATATACTTATTATATCTAATAAAGAAACAATACCACTATATGAGCAATTATTTGAAAGTGGCTCTCATCTCGGAATGAATATCCAATATGCAATCCAGGAAGCGCCTAACGGAATAGCTGAGGCATTTATCATTGGAGAAAAATTTATAAACGGGGATGATGTTTGTCTTATACTGGGAGATAATATCTTTTATGGATATCTCGATTTTCTTTATAAGGCCATAAAAAATAACAAAGCAGCAACAATATTCGGGTATAGGGTTAATGATCCCGAACGTTACGGTATAGTTGAGTTCGATAAAAACGGCAATGCTATATCTATTGAAGAAAAGCCCAAAGTGCCAAAATCCCAGTATGCAGTTCCCGGATTATATATATATAATAATCAGGTGGTTGAAATTTCTAAAAATCTTAAACCATCCGGCAGAGGTGAATTGGAAATAACAGATGTAAACAGAGAATATTTAAAAAGAGGTCAGCTTAAAGTAGAAAAAATAGGAAGAGGAATAGCCTGGCTTGATACAGGAACTCCGGAAGCTCTGCTGCAGGCTTCCAGTTTCTTTGGTGTTATTGAACAAAGGCAGGGTATGAAAGTAGCCTGTATTGAGGAAATTGCATATACAATGAAATTCATTAACCGGAGCCGGTTTTCTGATCTAATTAATTCAATGCCAAAATGTTATTACAGGGAATACCTGGAAAGAATTTTTAATGATGAAGGTAACTAAAACTAAACTGGAAGGATTACTTGTTATTCAGCCTGATGTTTTCCGGGATTCACGGGGATATTTTTTTGAATCTTTTTCTTCTAAAAAATATGAAGAATTTGGGAATAAACTTTTTGTACAGGATAATATATCCAAATCACAAAAGAACACTGTAAGAGGCCTGCATTACCAGGCAAGTGAAAAGGCACAGGGGAAACTCTGCCAGGTTATATACGGAAAAGTTCTTGATGTTGCTGTTGATATAAGGTTTGGTTCACCTACATTTGGGCACTATCATTCGGAAATTTTATCGGAAGGAAATCATATGCAGATGTGGATACCTCCCGGATTTGCACATGGCTTCTCTGTCCTTTCCGATGAAGCAATCTTTCATTATAAATGCACAGAATTCTACAGCAAAGAACATGAACGGGGAATACGCTTTAATGATCCGCAGCTAAATATTAGCTGGCAGGTTATTGAACCTATTGTTTCTGAAAAAGATTTAAAGGCTGTATTGTTTAAGGATACTGAAGAAGATTTTAGAATCTAAAAAAAACAACTATCTCAATTAACTTGCATTTTTTAATACATCAATAATCCAGTTATTCAGACTTTTCCCTTGTCTGAAAGCCCTTAAATATATTTGATGATGCAGATCTGAAGGTATTCTTAAAACGAATTTACCTGAAAAAGGTTTATCCGGTTCTTCTCCCCTTTCTTTACAGAAATCCAGGTAATCGTCTACTGACTCCCTGAATGCACTTTCAATTTCATTCACGTCTTTTCCCTGGAATGTTATAACGTCCTTAGTGTCCAGCACCTCACCGTGAAAGATTTTTCCTTCATCATCGTATTCAACATGTCCTGTATAACCTTTATGCTTTAGCATTTTTAACTCCAGCTTCTATTAAAAATTTTCTCATTGATTTTAGTGCACCTTCATCTGTCTCTTTTTTAGGATGCGGGCGGTGAAACACAGCCCTAACCCCATTTAGATATATTCGGACTCTTGATCCGCTGCCCTCACTTATTTCTGCACCCAAAGCAGTTAATACTTTTATAATATCTGTCCATAAAATATTTGATTGAACCGGTTCTCTAAAAATATTCTCAATAATAATTTTTTGCTTTGAGTTAAGCTTATTCATAGTACTAATATATAGTACTATACTTAAAATATCAATATAATTGTCTTGTCCCTTTTACCAGCCCCACATCATCGAAAATCAATAGTTTTCATTTCCTTCCAAAACTAAGTAACTTTAAAAACACTTTTAGGAGAATTTATGCAGGTTCCACTGTTGGATCTTAAACAGCAGTACAGGTCATTAAAAAAAGAGCTTGATGAAGCAGTACTGCGGGTTGCAGAGTCGCAATATTTTATTCTCGGACCCGAAGTAGAAAAGATGGAAAAATCATTAAGTGAATACCTGGGCAGCAAATATGCTCTTGGTGTTTCTTCTGGTACCGATGCACTGCTTTTGGCTTTAATGGCAGCCGGAATTCAGCCGGGAGATGAGGTAATTGTCCCCACCTATTCATTTTTTGCTACTGCCGGTGTGGTATCCCGTTTAAATGCTGTTCCTGTATTAGCTGATAATGATCCTGTTACCTTTAATATAGATCCCGCGGAAATAGAAAAAAGAATTACACGAAAAACGAAGGCTATTATTCCGGTACATTTATACGGTCAGAGCGCTGATATGGGCCCTATTATGGAAATTGCACAAAGACATAAATTAATTGTTATCGAAGATGCAGCTCAGGCAATTGGAGTTCAGTACGAAGATGGGAAAAAAGTTGGTACTATTGGTGATATAGGATGTTATTCTTTTTTCCCCAGTAAAAATTTAGGCTGTTTTGGAGACGGCGGACTTGTAGTAACAGACAACGATGAGCTTTATGAAAAATTACATATCATGCGTGTTCATGGAGGTAAACCTAAATACTATCACAAAGTAATCGGGGGCAATTTCCGGCTTGATGCCTTACAGGCTGCTGTAATAAGTGTAAAGCTTCCTCACCTTGATTCATGGTCTGCTAAAAGACGTAAAAATGCAGAGATATATACACAGCTTTTTATACAAGCCGGATTATCAGGGGAAGAAGGTAAAACATCCTTTAATCCTAAAAATAAAGTACTCCTTCCAAAAGCAATTTATAAAGACAAAGCAGGGTCTGTAAAAAATTATCACATATATAATCAATATATTATCAGGGTAGAAAACCGGGATGATGTAAGAAAATACCTCACTGATAACAACATAAGTACCGAAATATATTATCCTATTCCTTTCCATCTGCAGGAATGTTTTGCAGATCTTGGATACCAAAAGGGAGATTTCCCCAATTCAGAATTTTCTGCGGATACATCAATTGCGCTGCCTATCTACCCCGAATTGACAGAAGAACAATTAAAATATGTGGTTGATAAAATAAATGAAGCGGTAAACAAATGATTGAATATCTGCATGAAGGTATGAACATTGCATACGGTATTTCTCAATACACTCATGCTAAAGAGGAACTAATTTTATTATGTTGAAAAATAAAAAAATATACATTGCCGGGCATCGCGGTATGGTAGGTTCGGCAATAATGAGAAGTCTTGAAGCGAATGGGTATAGTAATCTTATATACCGGAGCTTTGAAGAATTAAATTTGGCAAGACAGGAAGAAGTAGAGGCATTCTTTAAGAATGAGAAGCCCGAAATAGTAATAGTAGCTGCTGCAAAAGTGGGCGGAATTTTAGCCAATAATACATACCGGGCTGAGTTTATTTATGAAAACCTGATGATCCAGTCGAATATAATTCATTCTGCATATTTCAATGGAGCAGAAAAATTAATTTTTCTTGGAAGCTCGTGTATTTATCCAAAACTAGCACCGCAGCCCATGAAGGAGGAGTATCTGCTTTCCGGTTATCTTGAGTATACCAATGAACCTTATGCCATTGCAAAAATTGCAGGAATAAAATTATGTGAAAACTATTATAAACAGTATGGAAGTAATTTTTATTCTGCAATGCCTACAAATCTGTACGGGATAAATGATAATTTTAATTTAGAGACATCTCATGTACTTCCTGCATTAATAAGAAAATTCCATGAAGCAAAACTGAATAATTTAAGTGAAGTTGTTATGTGGGGCAGCGGCAAACCCAAAAGGGAGTTTCTTTTTGTTGATGACCTGGCTGAGGCTATCCGTTTCCTTATGGAAAAGGTAAATGCAGAAGACCTATACGAAAAGGGAATTTCACAAATAAATATTGGCACCGGTGAAGATCTTACAATAGATGAACTTGCAAATTTAATTTCGGAGGTCGTTGGATTTAAAGGTAAAATTGTACATGATTCATCCAAACCGGATGGTACACCAAGAAAACTGATGGATGTTACCAGGATAAACAACCTTGGCTGGAAACATAAAACAAGCCTGAAAGAAGGCCTGGAAAAAACATATCATTGGTTTAAAAATAAACATTAATGTATGTTTGAATGGATGTATGAATGTATGTTCAAATAATTTAGAGAATTATTATGAAAGCAAAGTACATTGAAACAAATAAAAATATTAACCGGGGATACAGAAAGCTTGATGTTTGGAAAGAGGCCATTGAACTATTTACAATAGTGCGTAAAAAAATGAAAACAGATAAGGATGTTCCTTTTAAAATAAAGGGACAAATTCAGGATGCAGTATTCTCTGTTTCTTCTAATATTGCAGAAGGTTATTGCAGAAGATCAATTAAAGAAAATATTCAGTTTAACACTATAGCGCTCGCTTCTCTGGGCGAGTCATACACGCAGATATTTGCTTTATTCAACTCAGATGATGTTAGTGAAGATTGGTTTAATGAATTTGATTCTATGCATTATTGTTTGGAAAACAAATTAGTCAGTCTTAATAAATCATTTATTCAAAAGCTTAATCTAAATGAAAAATGGAATAATGATTATCAAGTAAAAGAAATAATTGAAGCATACAACTCTTAAATCATACAACCATACACTCATTCATTCATACTATTAAAGGAATTGATAAATTGAAAAAGGCTTTAATAACCGGTATAACCGGGCAGGATGGCAGCTACTTAACTGAAATTCTTCTTAAAAAAGGATACGAGGTGCATGGTATAATACGGCGGAGCAGTTCTTTTAATACTGCCCGTATCGAACACCTCTATGCAAATAAGGAAATACTTGATAAGAAGTTATTCCTCCATTATGGTGACCTTGTTGATATAAGTAACCTGAACCGTCTGCTGGAAAAAATAGAACCTGATGAGATATATAATCTTGCTGCGCAAAGTCATGTTAAAGTCTCTTTTGAAATACCTGATTATACAGGTCAGGTTGATGCACTTGGTACACTGAGATTCCTCGATGCAATACGCGAGGTTGGTTTAAAAAGAGTAAAATTTTACCAGGCATCTACAAGCGAGTTATATGGTAAGGTGCAGGAAGTACCGCAGACTGAAAAAACCCCATTCTATCCCCGCTCCCCTTATGGTGTTGCCAAATTGTATGGCTACTGGATAATTGTAAATTACAGGGAAGCTTACAATATTTTTGCCAGTAACGGTATTCTTTTTAATCACGAATCACCGCGGAGAGGCGAAACATTTGTTACACGTAAAATAACCCGTGCCGCTGCAAGTATAGCGGCAGGCCTGCAGTCTGTACTTCTGCTTGGAAATCTTAATGCTAAAAGGGACTGGGGCTATGCACCCGAATATTGCGAAGGAATGTGGAGAATACTCCAGCATGATAAGGCAGATGATTTTGTCCTTGCCACCGGCGAAACCCACACTGTCCGTGAATTTGTTGAGTGTTCATTCAGGGAACTGGGAATTGAAATTGACTGGAGAGGAAAAAATGAAAAAGAGGTTGGTAAGGTAAGGAGCTTTAACAGGGATACTGCAATTTCACTGGTTGACTATAGAGTGTCTAAATTATACAGGTATAATTTTTCAGATAACCTTAAAAAGGGGGACACAATTATTGCAGTTGATCCTAATTATTACAGGCCTACTGAGGTTGATTTATTAATTGGTAATCCGGCTAAAGCAAAAAAACTGCTCGGATGGAAAGCAAAAACAAAATTTGAAGATCTGGTAAAGCTTATGATTAAATCTGATATGGATAAAGTATTGAGAAGAGGTTATTAGTATAAAGGATGCGGGATTGAATTAAGTTTGATTATACTTGTTACTCACGATGATTTTTTCTCGATCTTAAATAAACCATTCCAAGAGCAATACATATTATAACTATAAGTCCGGCTAAATAAGGCATAACTGATACGGATGATTTCATAGGAATATTTGAGATATTCCCTGACAAGACAAAGGCACCCCAATAATAAGGATTGGATGAATATTGTTTAATAAAATCCAGCTTCGCCCTGCGTAATGCTTCAGACTTATCTAAACCTTTACTTAAATTACTATAAAAAAGTCCCATGAATTTTGCTGTATACCTATCATTAACTTCCCATAAAGAGACAACAATACTTTTAGCACCGGCTTCAAAAAAAGCCTTTGTCATTCCCAGGATACCTTCGGAATTATCAAGTGCACCTAATCCGGAATTGCATGAGCTTAAAACCACAAGATCACTGTTAAGCTGCATCTGAACTATTTCCCCTGCTTCAAGGAAGCCGTCATTCTCAGCATCATATATATTAGAAAAGAAAATAACCGGCTGTTTATTATAGAGGAATGAATGAGTTGATAAATGAATAATTTTACTCAGCCCGGCATTTAATTTGAAATTTGTTTCAGTTGCCCGCGAGCTTGTAAAAACCTTGTCCGCATTTGTTATATCTTCCACCTGGCTTACTTCATCACCGGAGTATTTTAAAGGCAGCAGGGCAATATTACGGGGTATGCCCGGACTTTCTTCCAGCAGGCTCCTTCGTTCAGCAAAACCTTTAAGTTCTGTATTAATTGCCGGATCTCCTATTATTACTATTTTATCCTCATTTACCAGTTTATTATTTCTCTGGTGCACATAAGCCGCAGCCGAAGGTGAGTAGGATATGCTGTAATGATTTATCAAAAAATCTTTATCAGAATATTTATACGGGCTATCGGTTTTATTATAATCCACAACTAGTAACTCAACGGGAAGAATTAGTAATTCAGAAGATGGTGCAATAATAATTTTTTCGTTTTTAGGAATAGTAAGAAACAAATCTTTAAATAGAGCTAGATACAGCTTGTTTGAGGCTTCAGAATTAAATGAAAATAAATCCTGGTTATAAAATGTATTGCCTATATCCTGGTTAATGGAATAGTATGGAGAAATATCAGAAATATACTCGCTGATTATTTTGCGCGAAATACTTAATTCAATAGGTGTAAAACTATTTTTAGTTATATGAAAAAGACAGGTACTTTCATCACCGGAGTATATTAGCACAAAATTTTCTTTTTGTTTTAATGATGCCCGGATCTCCTCAACAGTTAAAGTTTTTTTATAATTAAGGTATTGGGCTGCTTCCGGATGTGCACTTATTATATCATTTTTTAACAATGAAGACAGCCTCTTTACCGAATCTGTTTTAGCATCATCATAAATACCGGAGTGTATTACCCACTCATATTCATAAAGTCTTGAGATTATCTTTTCATCTTTAATTATACTTTTAAGTTTCAGGTTGCTGATATTTTGAATTGTATTCCTTGAACGCGATTTATCAATAGTCTCAAATGCTTCTTTATAACGTTTATGTTTAATGTAAAAATCGGCCAGAGAAGAATAGATATCGCTTTTTCCTGAAAAATAGGAGATCTGCACATCCTGCTCGTTAAAAAGAGGGTGTGAAACATCTTCAACCAGCGCTATTGCCGAATTATAATATGATTCGGCAGCTTCCGGTAAGTTGTTTTCGTTAAATAATTCCCCAAGCTGGCGGTAAGCTTCGATCCTGGCATTAAATTCATTTACTTCCTCCGCCAGGTGTAACGCCCTTAAAAAGTTATCTCTTGCTCCCCTAAAACTATTAAGTTTCTTATTTATCTCTCCTTCTATTATACTGCATTCAGCCAACAGGTAAGTCAGTTCATTTTTTTCAGCAATTGCCTTTGCCTTTTTCAAAAAAGAAAGAGCGCCTGCATAGTCCTTTCTTTCTAATTCGAGTGATGCAAGATTTGCCAGGGTAAGTGCATTAGTATAATAATCACCTGATTGTGATGATAATTCCTCTGCACTTAACAGGTATTTCAGTGCGGCTTCAAGACTGTCCATCATTAAATATGTTAAGCCGGTTTTATAATTTATATCAGCAGTTGAATAGGTATCCCCGGAGCTTTTATTTATTTCAGCAGCCTTAGAGAAATATTGAAGGGAGCTATTATACCTGTTCAAATTGAAATTCAGCGAACCGAGTCCATTACTTATTTGTGAACTTAAAGAAAGTTCATTTATCCGGGATGATATTTCCTGCGCTTCCCTGTATAGCCTTATTGCTTTAGAATAATTAGATAAGTTGGAGTAAACATCAGCCATCCCCATAATATTTACTGCACGGGCGCGTTTATTTTCACCTGCATATTCAGCTCCCTGCTCATAATATTTTATCGCTGATTCATAATCAAAAAGGTATGTATATATCTTCCCGATATTTTCGGATAATAAAGAAAGCCGCAGACGGTCATTTATTTCTTTATATATCGAAAAACTTTTAAGATAGTTTTCTTTTGCAATTATTATATCGTTGGTAAATGTATATGAGACACCAAGCTCTGAGTAAGCAAACGCCTCCAGGTCAATATCTTTTATCTTCTGTGCAAGATTTAAACCATCATTAAAATATTTTCTCGCTTTTTCAACATCCCCTTCAAGGTCATATAGAATACCAAGGTTAATAACAGAAACTATTTCATTCTGCCTGTCATAAATTTTTCTGGAGGCAGCAATAGCTTTTTCATATAATTTTTCTGCGCGTAAATAATTACCTGATAAATAGTTTAATGAACCTTCAGCTATGGCCGCTTTTATTAAAAATCTCTCATCCCCCTTTGCCATCGATACAGCATCATTCAACTCATTTAAAGATTTCTCATAATCCCCGGTATTTCTGTACATGTAGGATAGTTGATACAAAATATTATAATCAGACTGATCCTTTTCCAAAGCTTTAAGATATTCATCTTTAGCTTTTTCATATTCACCTCTGGCAGCATTTATTAAACCGGATAACAAGGGGTTGGCTTCACTTTCCAGCAACGACAACCGTCCCGTTGCATTTGCTGCAAACACAAGATTTTCATAAAAACTGAAATAACCGGGTTTTTTAGGCAGCAGCAAATAAAGAGAATCAAACATCTCCTTAAATCGTAATTCTTTCTTCAGTATTAATGCCTGCA
>JAWOJF010000120.1:0-7039 GCA_046481785.1 Ignavibacteriaceae bacterium
TTCAAAACAGCCACCGCCCCGATGAGGCTGTCCCAAAAGTCAATATGAGTGAATATATTTTCATTTTTTTAATTAGCATGATTATTAAAGATTTTAATATCCTCCAAAGAGATTGTGTAAAAATTAAAGACCGGAATAAATATTAACCTTATTGATTAACCCCATGTTTTAACATGGGGGAGCCTAAAGAACCATAACGGGGGCTTTAGCCCTGAATTGTAGCTAATTCAGGGCTAAAGCCCTGCATAATCTTTATTAACTATATTTCGGATTAATTGGAATTAATTTCTCTATAAACTTTATCATCCCCGGAATATTCAAACCAATTGTAATAAGCAGTATTATTGCTTTGCGTTCCAAGTGAGGTTGCATACATTGCATACATACACCCGACAAAACCACCTGCTGCCCTGGTACTTAAAAAGGCTGCATCAACATTATCTTTCAGAATTTTCCACTCGCCAGGACTAAATGAATATTTGAATGAGTAAACATTTTCATTTGCTTCAATCATCAGTAATAATTCTTTTTCAGCATCTTCTTTTTCAAGCTTCTGTGAAGTTAATAATTCCATCCGGCCGTCTGTATTTTCACCGGCATTTGATTTATATAATTGAAGAGCCGTCTGACTTCCTTCAAGTGATTTGCATAAATAGTAGAAATGATTTTCATTTTGAAAAACAATAAGTCCGGCTTTTTCATTTTCGTTTTGCGGTGTAAAGCTTAACGCCGCAGACGCTGAGCCCGTATGATGCTGCTGACGGCGTCCGATAAAAGCAGGGTTCATATTACCGGAAGCTGTTTCCGGCTTTACATGCATTGATAAATATCCTGCCTTATTTTTCAGATCATACCATTTTTCACGCGGTGTTCTGAGAAACATCCAGTTTAAATCCAGTTCTTCTGTATCAAAATTATCTTTAACAGTAAAATTACCGCTGTAAGGATAAGTATCTTTATCTTTTACAGCCGGAAGCGGGTAAGGATAATAATACTGAACCGTTTCATTCCCTTTAAGAATAACGGGCCAGCCTTCTTCCCATTTTACAGGGGCTAAAAAAGTTTCCCTGCCGGTATTATAATATCCTTCCTCACCAGGTTCATAAGGCCTGCATCCCAGGAATACAGCCCACCACTCGCCAGGTTTTGATTCTACAAAATCTGCGTGGCCGGTAGAAGTAACAGGAAATTCCCTTTTAGGATCTAAATGTCTTTGAGTTAATATAGGATTGTTTTCATAGGAGCCATACGGTCCATTAACTTTTTTACTTCTAAAAACAACTTCAGAATGCTGATCAGAAGTGCCGCCTTCGGCAGCAATCATGTAGTAATAGCCGTCTTTTTTAAATATATGAGGTCCTTCTATCCACACTGGTTTTTTTGATATATCAGTACCGCCGTTGATAAGAATAGTTTCCCCGCCGGTTACCTTCATGTTCACCAAATCGAATTCATACATTCTTATTGTTCGATGGCCATCATAAAGGGGTTTATCATCCGGAGCTACACTGTTATACAGGATGTATGCCTTTCCGTCTTCATCAAAAAACATTGAAGGGTCTATCCCGTTTACCTCAGGAATCCATACAGGATCAGACCACGGGCCTTCAGGCGACTTTGCAGTTACAACAAAGTTACCTCCCGCATCAACTAGTGTACATGTAACATAAAATAATCCATCGTGATACATTATAGCCGGGGCAAAAATACCGCGCGAAACACCGAGGCTGTCTAAATTCATCTGCTCAGGCCGGTTCATTACATATCCAATCAGCTTCCAGTTCACCAGATCCTTGCTGTGGTGAACCGGTATTCCCGGATAATAAGAGAAAGTAGAATTGACGAGATAGTAATCTTCACCAACTTTGCATATGCTGGGATCAGGATAAAAACCGGCTAATATAGGATTAGTAAACCGGTTTACATCCTGTGAAAATGTGGTACTGACTAAACCACACAAAAGAATTGTAAAGAAAAACTTTTTCATACTAATCCACTCTGCCGATATTAGTTTTAACAGCATTGTTAAAACTTTCCGGGGGTCCCAAATAACTTGGTTTAACCTCACCGGTTTCAATAACAATTTTCTGCAGAACTATACCGCCATCAACCGCCCAGAATTTCAGAGTATGCTCACCGGCTTCTTTAATAGTATGCTTTGAAGTAATAGTTCTTATATTGTTGCTTACTGCATCATTCCACCATTGCGGGTACTCCCAGTCAGGAATTGTATCTGCTTCATTTATATTAACAAACAGGGGTTCTTCATTATCAAAAGAAACTGCATAATGCAGGCCCTTGCCATTTTTAAAATTTAATGTTGGCGACAAATATGCTTTAACTGTAACTTCACCGGCTGTATTTAGATGCATTTTATATTCTAGCCTTGGTGAAGATTCAGAACCCGGCACTTGTTCAGGAGTAGTAGTGGGCAGAATTGTAACTCCTGAAAGTGTACGTCCGATGTTAGGAATCACTGTCCATGTAACATCTGATGAATTAACAGCGTTCGAGAAATGTTCTGCTTCAATTGATACATAACCATTGCTCTCAATAAACCCGCTGATCTTCCCCGGTTCAGCAGCAGTATTATTAACTTCTGCCAAAACCATAACACTCTTTTCAGTTCCTGAAACAGTAATTGGGATCCGGTGTATCCCGGCAGGTGCATTCTGCCAGTCAATACTAACCCATAAACGCTCTTCGTCTTTTACTGTTCCTTCACTTTTATTTACTTTAACCCATGGCTCACCTGTTTTAACAGAGTATTTGAATGGGGTTTCTCCCCTGTTAAATATTTCAAGATAATAAGACTGCCTGTTATAAAGATCAAACCCGGGAAGTACAGCTTCGCTGCTATCTTCAGGCCACCATTTTAATGAGCCCTCAACAGCAATACCCATATCCGCATTACCGGGCAGACTTATTTCTTTAACTCCAGGCATTACATTTTCGGGTGGTTCCTGCCATGATGTATACCCGATATGAGTCTGATCCATCATATGGTTCCATTTTCCGTCAGCAAGCTCGGTATTATAGTAATCAGTAATATCTGCATCTCTTTTGAACAGAGCTTTTGCTTTTTCTGCAAGTGCATTAGTTAGTGCTCTTCCCTGTTCTGCATACAAATGGTTTTTTGCCACAGTAACATATAATTCATTTAAGTTTGCACTGGCTTCCACAGGGTGAAGTACAAGCTGGTAAAATGCATCTTTATATTCAGCCGGTACAGAGTTATATATATTTCTTGCTTTTTCCTCAAGTGCTTTATATTCAGTTACAACTGTTTCAGCTTCCTGGTAATTAGCAAGACTGTAAGTCTCTGGTGATAACATCTCGGGTTTACGGCGCGAATTAAATTTAGTATAAGCAGCTATTATCTCACCGGCATCCTTTGCATATTTTTCACCGAACTGCTCCTCAGCCCAGTTTGTGTAGTATTCAGGAAGTTTTTCGGCAGTTATTGCTTCCGGATCCCAGGCGTAGTCAAGGAAAAATTCTATAGGAAACTCCATTGGCTTAAGGTCGCCAACATTGACAAGCCATATTTCTCTTGCACCGTATTCATATGCAAGATGCATCTGCTCCCATGTTCTTTCAATCTGGTTGGTATTTATCCATTTGTAGTTCCGTGGACCGCCTACAAAATCATAATGATAATATATACCGTAACCGCCTTCATGAATTTTTTCACCTGCTTTAGGAAGTTTACGGATATTACCCCAGTTATCATCACATAAAAGGATTGTAACATCCTCAGGCACCCGCATGCCTTTATCATAATATTCCTGAACTTCTTTATATAAAGCCCATACCTGCGGAACAGATTTAATATCTTTGCCTGTTACTTCTTTGATAATTTCTCTTTGGTCTTTTACTATTTTTTCAAGCAGTTCAACATTAGCATCAGAGCTCATGGCTTCATCACCATCGCCGCGCATTGCCAGTGTTACAATGCTTTCATTGTCCCCCATTCTTTCAATGCCTTCTCTCCAGAATTTACGCAGGGTTTCTTCATTGGTTGCATAATTCCACGGGCCGGATCCATACCGCTGCCACTCTACATGCGCACGCATCATCGGCTCATGATGTGAAGTGCTGATTACAACTCCGTATTCATCTGCCAATACCGGGTTTACAGGATCATCATCATAAAAAGCCCTGCCCCACATTGCAGGCCACAAAAAATTACCTTTTAACCGTAAGATAAGATCAAATACATGCTCATATAATTCATGGTTAAACTGAACTGTACCATACCTTGCCTGTGACCAGCCGGATAAAGCAGGAGCTTCATCATTTATAAAAATTCCTCTGTACTTTACTTTAGGTTCTCCCATGGAATAGCGTCCGGGATTTATATAAATACTTTCCTGTTTCTTTGCGGGCACATCAGCCCAGAAATGCCATGGAGAAATACCAATACCGGTAGAAAGATCATATATACCGAAAATAGTGCCCCGTTTATCGCTCCCAGCAATAACAAGTGCACGGTCAACACCTTCGGCGGGATTTTCAACTACTTCTATAACAAAAGTTTCCCACTTCCCTTTTATATCATCCACATTAATTTTTTTATCCTGTACAAGTTTATCTATAAGAGGACTTTTACCTAAAGTGCCAACAATTACAATCCCCTTTGCGGCAGGCATATTGTCAGTTATAAGTTCAGGCTTTGCACCGGTTACAGTTGTAATATCATTTTGCAAATGCTTAAGTACTCTTATAACTCCGGGATAATCTTGTGTACTTGCCAATAAAGGAGCAGACAATCCTGCTTCAGAAAGAACAAATTTTCCTTCTCCCTTTTCAGCAGAAACGTATGATAATTTTCCGTTTGCATAGGTAATACCAGCAATAAAAAAACAAAGTATAAAAAGTTTTAAGGCTGCATGTCTAAAACTTATTCTTCTTCTCATAATATTTTTTCCCGTAATATTTAATTTTACTTTACGCTGCTATATAAAACAGATCTATGTTCGCAACACATAGAGTACAATTCGCAAAGGACATCATCTTTTATTTTTCAAAGTCATAAATTTTAAAATTACCGCTAACCTGAAGCATAGCAAACATATACAGCATACCATCATAATAACGATATGTTCCTGAGGGTGCGGAAAGATCCCACAATTCCTGAACAAATTCTTTCCGGTTTTCAATGGTTGAAGCAATAGCCGCTGTTGCATTCATTGCCACAAGGCCGGTATTATGTTCATCAGATAATTTTTCCCCATCCAGAGTATAGAGTCCGCCATATGTTTTAATACCTTCCTTATAGAAGAAGTTGAGAAGCCGGTTAGACTGTTCAACAGCCCAATTGTCTTTTGCAAACCAGACATAGTCAACGGCCACATTCATAGCTACACGCCAGGCATCATATTGGAAATTATCATTTCCACCCCCCCAGGGGCTATAAGGTGTACCATCAAAATGGGCATAATCCGGTGAGAGGCCTGTAACAGGATGAGCAGCTCTTTTTAGAAATGCCCTGCTTGTATCAGCGGCATCCTTCCAGAATTGATTATTTTTATCCGCCCACATAGCCCATAATTCATAAAAATGGGGAGTATGATAGGAAGGATCGGTAAAATAAGCCGCCTGAATCTCCGGGACAAAAACAACTTTCTTTTCCGTTGTATTAAACATATTTACTATTGTCCCCTCTTTAAATGAGGCACGTTCTTCCGGGTTTGCAAACCTGAATTTATCAGCAATATTTTCAGGGTCTTTACTAATCATTGCATCTAATATTATCTGAGCTTCATTTCTGTAATTAAAGATCCCTTCACCGTCTCCCCATCTGGCTGAAGCAAAAAAGAGTGACATAACAAACCATTCCTCACCATCAGAAGCAGAAGTGGAATCTATAAGTTCTCCATTTGTTTTAAGCTGCCATGCAAAATAATTTTTTGCAGGCCCCTCTTTGTGCTGCATATATGTTTTAACCCATTTCCACATACGGTCAAATTCTTCTTTCTTGTCCATTTGTACAGCTATCATCATACCATATGACACCCCCTCGCTGCGCACATCATCATGTAAAACATCTTCAATATATGCCATATCATCACCAGCAGGATAATACAAGCGCTGAGTGCTGTCATCTCCATGAAAATACATATTAAAAACAGAATCAATCCTGTTTTTTACATCAGATTCATTTACTCCCAGAAGCTCAGAAAAAAGATTTGAATACTTAGCCGAGGTATCTGCTGCTACTTTCTCTTCTTCTGTACAGCCATATACAAGTATAAGAAGGAAAAATGAAAGTATAATAAGGCCGGAAGAGTAATTTCTTTTTATGAAATAATACTGCATTTTTTTTGCCCCGTTTTATATTTTTTTGGATCTAAATAATCCCAAATATTTAGTTTGTTTTACTCTGATAATTTTTCACATGTTCTGCAGCATCAGCCATTGTAGCTACCCAGATATTATCTTCATTTTCTTTTAAGAAGTGAAGCAATTGACTATGTGCATCCAAAGAAACATCAAGGGAGTGTTCGCCCCCAACACCATGGAAAAGGAATACTATTAAAGAGTTTGTTTCCATGGCCTGCTTTACAAGGTCAACAAGTTCATCACCTGCTTGCCCGTTTATCATATAACTGGGAATATTAAATAGATCAATTTCATCTACTTTTTGCATCTTCCAGTCAACAGCCCGGGCAGCAATAAAATCATTCTGTATATTAGGGACATATGAAGAATCACCGGCTTTAGTATCACTGCATGGATATGCGAATGTTCTTTTTGTTTTTCCATCCATAACATTAAGCAAAACATTAGCCATTTTAATTTCATCGGTTATGCGCTGTAATGAGTAACCGCTTAGATCATAAGTTGGATTAACCCATTCCCTTCCGGGTGCTTTCCCTTCGCATGGATGGAACAGTGTATGGTTCCCCAGTTCATTCCCTTTTTCAGCAACTGCACGCCATTCCGCAGAACGTTCCCTGAATGCCGGGAAATACCCCGATAAATAAAAGGTAGCATTAAATCCCATTGAATCAAGAATCGGTACTGCATTATCAAG
>JAWOJF010000259.1:0-2831 GCA_046481785.1 Ignavibacteriaceae bacterium
TCCATGTTTCTTGTGCATTAATATTCATCGAAATACAAAGAATACAAGAAATAATGGCAAGAAATAAAAATAAGCTTCTTTCTTTTTTTTCCATAACAAACCCCTTTTTGTTGTGTGTATTTATTGTTATTTATAACGAAGAATAACTCCTTTTGTTTGACCATTTAAAGTTTCACGACCAATTGCCCATCTCAAGTTATTATAAAAACAGAAAGCCCTAACATTAACAAGACGTGTTCCTTGAGGCAAAAAATCCCATGTCTTTCCTCCATCTCCGGTACTAATAATTGCACTAGTGTCATATCCGAAAATAGGGGCTGCAGAACCATTTAATGTATCAGAAAAATAGATTGCCCTGTAGCCTGCGCCGGGTGAATAATCAGGAAAACCATCTGTCCATGTATTTCCGCCGTCTGTTGTTTTAAAAAAACCTATCAGGTTTGCACCAACCCAGCCGTTGTTTTGATCTATAAACTGAGCTGTTGTAAAATCATCCGGCCTTGGGTCAACAATTTTCATTGACCATGTTAAACCGAGATCAGTTGATAAGAGTAGAGTTCCGGCATTTCCACATATCCAGATATTTAGTTCGTCAACAATAGAAATATGTGTAAATGTTTCTGTTTCCTTTGGGGACATATCCTGCCAATTTTCACCCCCATCAGTTGTTTTAAGCAGAATAGATGATAACCCCGTTCCTCCAGCTACAAATCCAATTTTATTATCCAGGAATTGTATATCCAGAAAAGTGCCTTCCTCTAAATTAAAATATTTCACTTCCCAATTCTCTCCACCATTGGTTGTTTTTAGTATAGAATGATGTCCTAAGATCCAGCCATTTTTATTATCTATAAAATCCACAGCAACCAGATAATCATCAACGGGAACGTATTGTTCTTGCCAGGACTCTCCGCTATCATCAGAATATAGTATTATTCTGTCGGAACTGCCAAGTGAGCCTACAACCCAGCCATTACTGCTATCAGGAAAGTCAATATCCTTCAAACCGGGCATCAATCCTCTATTAACCTTTACCCATTGTCCAACTGCTTCTATGGAAAAGTTTAATGTAGTATCTGCTTTAAGAGTATCTTCAAATACTTCGTCATAAACCTGAGGAGATGTTTCCGGCAAATTTTTTACCTCAATATTAATTATGGATTGCTGTTTATAACTACCAATACTTTTGGGGAGATTATTATTAATATAAGCAGGCAGACCTGCGCCCATATTTGCTGTTCCATAAATCATCTTTTTAATAAGTGATTCTTTTCCATTCTGCAGCCGGTAAAAGTATACTCCCGGTGAAACTTTCTGATAAAGGTTATTGGTACCATCCCATATAACTGAATGTAGCCCGGCATTTTGTACAGGAATACTAAATCTCTTTATTTCCTGTCCAAGAATGTTATAAATGGTAATACTTACGTTGGTTTGTGTATTAAGTTTATATGAAATTGAAGTGGAGTGCAGAAAAGGATTAGGGTAATTCTGCTCAAGTTCAAACGAAGAAGGTGGTAGTAATTTATTCCCATTTACAGAAGTTAAAATAATGTTAAGCCTGTAATTACCTGCCGGATCAGTGAGAGTTGAAAAACTTTTAGCAGTGTCATTTACATCCATGAATGTTACCTGTGCATATTTAACACTTCCGGATGAAGTGCTTACATTACCAGTAATAGTAATATTTTGTGGAAATAATAGTTTTGTAAAAAGGAATGCAGATATAATTATCAGGTAATACTTTGAATGGAAGGTAATTATTATCCCCATTAATTCCCTTTGGCCTTTTAATTATAATGTTTTCTCACAATTACTTCCCAATACTTTCCATTTGTAACCTGCTAAAAATTTTTTATATAGTCAATAGGGGGAATTCCCCTACAAAAACAGTTCCTTCCTATTCTTTTAATTTATAGATTTCCTTCACACTTGGCACACCAAGTTTTTCTTTAATTCTCTCTTTATAGGTCTCAACTGTTTTTATACTAAGTTCAAGTTTGCCGGCTATGGCCTTATTCTCAAAACCTTCAAAAATTAATTTCAGAACCATTTTCTCCTGTTTACTTAGTAGTCCTTTTATAATATCCTCAAGTATTTTGCTGCTAATATTATTTTTAAAAACAGAAAAGTTAAAATAGTTGTCAATATAAACTCTACCGGCAGAAACAAGCTTTATTGCCCCAACAATTTTTTTTACTGATGAATTCTTATTAATAAAGCCCTTAATGCCTTTACCAACAAGAGTTTTTATATATTCAGTATCAGTGCTGCTGGTATGAATAATTATTTTTATTCCGGGGAAGTTAACTGAAGAGTATCAATAAAATTATTGAAGGCGTTTTTGCCAAAGCCTGAATCATCAATAAGTATTATATCCGGAAAGGTTTTACTTATAAAATCTAATACTTCGGCGGGATTATCTGAACAACCTGATATATTTATAAACTTTTTTCTTTTAAGATATATAACAATATATTGGCTACTGTTTGTATCCAAAAAGAGATAAAGATTCACCCCCATAACAATATCCTTCCCGCCCCGAGGTTATTGATTGTGGTATGAATATAATAGAAATGGGATATACAAGCAATATCTTAAGGAATGACCGCACTCTAAAAAACAAATTGTAAATCACTAAATTATTAGTGCATGTGCCGCTCCTCTGGAGCTAAAAAGCATACCGGGGATATCATATACCTACTGATGTTTCGCTCCTATGGGAGCTAAAACAACGGTTGTCTTATTAGTATTACTCTCCAGTACTCCTCATACAAACTGAAAGGAACTCTTTTAGGGCTGAACATTAGAAGAGTAACTTCTATGGGAAC
>JAWOJF010000378.1:0-2654 GCA_046481785.1 Ignavibacteriaceae bacterium
GGATTGATGTAAAAATAATAGGGATCCTCAATGTAATCCGACAAGGACTTCACCTTTTTAAACGCCCTGATGTCTTCTTTATTGATCCCACCGATCATGTAATCCACAAATTCTTCCGCCGATTTGCTCTGCATTCCCGAATACAGTAAAAGGGGATGACGGCTGGTGGAGAATAAAAGGATTGGAAAACCGCATACCAATGATGTATTCTCTGAAGTGCATTAAAAAATAATCCGGGCGTTCAATTGAACGCCCCTGCAATAACCAGATGCCCTATATTAAATTGAACACCCCTACAATTCAAGCTTTACTATTCGCGAACTTATTTCATCATTCTTAATTTTTATCTCTCCCGTGCTAATTGGAAAATTAAATCTTTTTTTTCCTGCACTGCCGGGATTAAAAAATAAAACATCTCCTCTTTTTTCTATTGATGCTTTATGTGTATGCCCGTAAACAACTATACTTATATTTTTTTCTTCAGGCCTGAAATCAAGGTCAGTAATATTATGTATCATAAAAATAGTGTAACCGCTTATTTCTACTGTTTCACTAAACGGAAATTTAAATAAAGCGGGTGTTGTATCAACATTTCCTTTAATCGCAACGGTTGGGGCTATTTCATTCAGCCTTTTAATTATAGCCGGATCACCAATGTCACCGGCATGCAGAATAAGATCGGATCCGTATAAGGCTTTAATTGCTTCCGGGCGGAGAATTCCGTGCGTATCAGAAATTACGCCGATGGTATAGCTTTCTTTTTTATGTGGGTGTATGTATGGCATATTGCTGAATCAATGGGAATTGATATAGACTAAATCTTATTTGCTTCCCATCTTTATTATTTCATCAAATTCTTCTTTAGTTACCGGCATAACAGATAACCTTCCGCCCTTTTGTACCAGACGCATATTTTTAAGTCTCGGGTTTCCCTTAATCTCAGTAAGAGTAACAGGCTTTTTTAATTCTTTAACAAATTTAATATCTACCATATACCATGTCGGATTTTCAGGATCGGCTGAGGGATAAAAATGGTCATCGTCGGGATCAAACTGTGTAGGGTCAGCATAGGCTTCTTTTGCTACCTCGCAAATACCTGCAACGGCGGTAGGATCAGTACTGCTGTGGTAAAACAGTACAGGATCGCCAATCTTCATCTCTTTCATAAAATTCCGTGCCTGGAAATTCCTTACACCATTCCAGGATGTGGTCTGTTTTTTACTTTTCTGCAGGTCGCTGATAGAAAATTCAGATGGTTCTGACTTTACGAGCCAGTAATTTTTTGGCATAATTCACCTCATTACATTAAATAAAAATTGTTAAATCTTAAGATGGATTACAAACTAATTCCTGAATCATTAAATGCTTTTTGAAGTAAACTAAGAATATCCTGTTTTAGAGCCCAAAATTCAAGATACCCTTTATCAAGATTTTTTCCCTGAACCTTTATCACACCCAATATATCATTCCATTGTCTTTCAGAAACCTCCCCACCCAACTTATACTATGAAAGTTTGTTAAGAATAATATCTTCAGGAGAACACAGGTAATTAATTACCATATCTACATCAAGAGTAGATCTGGCAATCCCATAAGCTGAACTGGCAACCGAACCACTTATATAGTATAGAACAGATAATTCATGCAGTGCTTTTATTACAGGTTCAAGCGCTGTTATTAATTCATTTTTTTTCAATGTTGTTTACATCTATATATAATTTAACCTTTTTATACAAATCCTCGCCGTAATGATATTTTATAAAAAGTAAATCTACTTCATCTTTACTTATTTGAGGGTTGGCCCGTTTAATGGCTCTCTTCGCAAGCTGTATTGTCATTGAACTAAGTGATTGCATCGTACTTAGTCTTTCCCGGATACTTTTTCCCTGAATAAGTTTTATAAGGAATTTCTCAGTTTTTGGAGATGTATCGTTAAAATAATTTCTCATAAGCATTAAAATTTACATCTAATATATAAAAAGTATTTGAAACAAACTTAACAGGATGTGTGCAGGTATCCCATTTTCTTCCCCCCATCCTTATTAAATTGATATTGATGTTTAACCTGAATATATTTCAACAAAACTGTAACTCTGATTTATATATCTGTTCATATTGAAAAAATTATGAAATATTTTTTATTAGTTTTAATTCTGTCACTTCAGGTAATTTCCTTCCCCCAGGATGAGGGGGCATTCCAGATTGCACGGCTAAAATACAGCGGCGGCGGTGACTGGTATAATGATCCCTCCGCCGAAGTAAATTTGTTAAAATATGTAAGGTCTAATACAAACATTAAGGTTAAACCTGAATATAAGTTTGTTGAATTATCAACAGATGAAATATTTTCTTTCCCTTTTTTATTTGTTACCGGGCATGGCAACATTGTTTTTACTCAAAGCGAAGCTGAGAGATTAAGGAAATATCTTGAGAATGGCGGGTTTATTTATATTGACGATGATTACGGGCTGGATAAGGCTGTCCGACGGGAAATGAAAAAAGTTTATTCGGATAAAGAATTTGTTGAGATCCCATTTGGTCATGGCATATATAACGCAGTATATAAATTTGATGGTCCGCCAAAAACCCATAAACATGATGAAAACCCGCCCCGGGGTTATGGACTGTTCCTGGGAGAAGGGCTTGCCGTTTAT
>JAWOJF010000333.1:0-3209 GCA_046481785.1 Ignavibacteriaceae bacterium
CTCTCATCCTAATAAAGGGGAAACACCACCTGTATATACATGGACAGCCCAAATTTCAGGCGGAACACCCCCATTTACCTGTAACTGGTACAGGAATGGTTCTTATTTAGGGAGCGGTAATCCTTATTCAATTACACTTGGTTATGACGGGGTTTATAATCCATACACATGGACGCTAAGTGTTAATGTTACCGATGCATCAAGTCCGGTTAAGACTGCCTCAGCAAGTAAAACGATAACAGAATATTCCGCAGATGGCGGCGGGGGCGGCGGACCAATTGATCCTAAAGCAGGTGCGGCAGGTGAAAATACAATTCTCCCGGGTGAATTTTCTGTCCGGCAGAACTATCCTAATCCGTTTAACCCTGAAACAGACATTACATTTTCATTACCTGAACAATCGAGTGTAAGGATAACTATACTTGATATGCTTGGAAGGGAAGTTCTGCTGCTTGAAGATGCCGTTCTTCCGGCAGGTAATTATAACAGGCGCTGGACCGGAATAAATGCTGCCGGCAGTAAAGTTGTAAGCGGTGTTTATCTCTACAAGTTTACAGCAAAGGGCGCAAGCGGGAAAGAATTTTTAGATGTAAAGAAAATGCTGATGAGTAAATAAGATCATTCTTCAGCTGTCGGAAAATAATTAATCCCCGCCCTGTTTGCTACAGGGCAGGGATTGATTTTTTCTTGCACTGTAATAAAATAAGAATTTCTCCCCACTCATCCTCATATAGAGCCTTTAATAACAATAAAACCCATACTATTGCCTTATAAGTTTAATTTTGAGACGGAATAAGAGAATTTCCGGCAGAATTCCCACGCCCTGAATAGGCTGTGTGAAAAATTCCTGATGTACGAGCGATTCGCTGAATCGCTTATGTAGTTTTAACGATTATTCGGAGTTTTTTGCAATAACAGAAAGCGGAACAGTGTTTTGTTTTACAATTTTCACGTTTCAGTAAGAACGGGGTGTGATTGTTTTTTTACACGGGCTAAGGATTATAATTTTCTTTTACTAGCGATACGATTATATTATGAAAGCAATAAATTTTACTTTTAGCGGTTTTAATGTTTCTCTTTCAAGGAAAGATACCCAGGTGCTGCACAGCGAATCTGTAATGAGCAGGAAAAAAGCTTACTGGTTAAGCCAGATTAGCGGATGGTCTATATATGCAATTATAAACCTGGCTGTTATTGCATCTTTGGAAAAGCTTACATTCCCAAAGGCTTTACTCATTCTTCTCCTTTGTTACGCCGGCATAAGTTTTACCCATATTTACCGCTGCAAAGTAAAAAAATGGGGCTGGCTAAACCTCCCGCTTAAAAAAATTATCCCAAGAGTATTACTTTCAAGTTTGGTTATAGGGACTTTTCTCTTTATTCTTTTTTTCTCCATAAATATCTTTACCGGCATTTATGAAATGGAGGAATTTAAAGCTGGAACCCCCATATTAGGGGTAATAAATATGAGCAGTGTTATCCTTTTATGGTCTTTAATTTATTTTTCGGTTCACTATCTTGAAAATTATAAGAAGGTAGAAATTGAAGCATTGATATGGGAGGCGGCAGTTAAAGATTTTGAGCTTAAAACTTTGAAATCCCAGTTAAATCCTCATTTTATGTTTAATGCTTTAAATAGTATAAGAGCCTTAATTGAAGAGGACCCGCAAAGTGCACAAACTGCCGTTACAAAACTTTCAAACATTTTAAGATATTCATTAAAAATTGACAGTACTGAAACTGTTTCACTGCAGGAGGAAATGCAGACTGTTTCCGATTATCTTGCCCTGGAAACAATTAGATTTGAAGAACGCCTTAAATATAAAATTGATATAGATCCAAAATCATACAGTGTTGAGATTCCCCCGATGATGATTCAAACCCTTGTGGAAAACGGAATTAAACATGGAGTTTCAAAAAGAACAAACGGCGGAACTATACTTGTAAACACAAAAATTACAGATTCAAAATTGCAGGTACAGATAAGGAATACCGGGCATATAGATGAGCGTGCTCTTATGAATTCCAGGGGATTTGGTATAAACAATACAAAACACCGCCTTAATCTGCTTTATGGTGAAAAAGCTTTTTTCTCTATTAAAAATTACTCTGATGATGAAGTAATCACAGAGTTGACAATTCCAACCGGAGGTATAAATAAATGAAAGCACTTATCGTTGATGACGAACGATTAGCCCGTGTAGAACTTAAAAGATTACTTTCCCCCTACAAAGAAATAAATGTTGTGGGTGAAGCTGTAAATGCCGATGATGCAGCAAATAAAATAAATGAACTTAATCCGGATCTGCTTTTTCTTGATATCCAGATGCCGGGTAAAAACGGGTTTGAACTGCTTGAAGAGCTTGACAAAGTTCCTACTGTAATTTTTACAACTGCTTACGATGAATATGCCCTGAAAGCATTTGAATATAATGCAATGGATTATCTTCTTAAACCAATAGAACCAAAACGCCTTGAAGATACTGTAAAAAAGCTAATTGAAAAGGACCGGAAAGAATCTTTACTGGGTGTTGACAGGCCAATACTTTCAGAAGATGACCAGGTGTTTGTAAAGGACGGCGAAAGGTGCTGGTTTGTTAAACTATCCACAGTTAAACTTTTTGAATCCGAAGGTAATTATGTAAGACTGTATTTTGAAGATAATAAACCGCTTATACTCCGCACTCTTAATTATCTTGATGAACGCCTTGATGGTAAAATATTTTTCCGCGCTAACAGAAAACATATAATTAATCTTAAGTGGATTGAAAACATTGAGCCATGGCTTAACGGCGGTTTGCTTGTAAAATTAAAAGGCGGAAATAAAATTGAAGTCTCCCGCAGGCAGGCAATAAAATTTAAGGATATGTTAAGTCTTTAAATTAAAAGATTCAAAGATTCAAAGATTCAAAGATTGAAAGATTGAAAGATTCAAAGATTGCAGCAAATCTGTTTTAATAAAGAATGTAATCGCCCTGACTTTGAGAGGCGGGGAGGTCAGCAAATTCCCAAGCTCACCCTTCCCAAAATTTAACATATTCTTTCACAGCTTTTTTTACCTTTTGCTGCTGAGATTTATTAAGCTTTATAAAAAGATAAACCTCAGCCGCAATCTTATTTTTATTTTCAATACGTTTCCATGTACCTGCAATTTTTCCATCAATAACCATCCAGTGACTGTACTCATTCGGTTCTTCGTACCCGGGCAT
>JAWOJF010000013.1:0-10553 GCA_046481785.1 Ignavibacteriaceae bacterium
CTATTTTATTTTTAATTTTTAGCTCTATTATTCTAACAGTTATAACCCATCCCGGCCTTTCCTTTTCCGGGGGACAAGGGAAGGAGCAGAATACAACTCACCTCCGCTCAAAGCGGTTTTACTTGCACCTGCCTTTATCAAAGCACTCCACAGGCAGGCCTGCTCTTGCTCTTATTCTACTCTATTCGCACTCTTCCCGTTGGCTTCAACAACAGCTATAGCTGTCATATTAATTATTTCCTCAACAGTGGAACCTCTCTGTAATACATGGATTGGTTTTTTCATTCCCATTAAGATAGGTCCGATTACTGTTGCCTGGCCAATTTTTGACATTAATTTATAGGCGATATTGCCCGCTTCAAGATTAGGGAATACAAGAACATTTGCACCCCCCTGAATTGAAGAAAACGGGAAATCCCTTTCAAGCTCCTGAGGATCAACAGCAGTATCTGCCTGAAGTTCCCCATCAATAATAATATCAGGGCGAACACTTCTTACTATTTCCACAGCTTCTTTAACTTTTACAGATTGGGGATAAGGAGCACTGCCAAAGTTGCTGAATGACAGCATAGCTACTCTAGGGACAATATCAAATTCCTTTACAGTGTCAGAAGCAGAGATAGCAATCTGTGCAAGCTGTTGAGCATCAGGATTAACATTTACTGTACAGTCAGAAAAAAAATAAACATCCTTTTTGGTTACAACTATGTATAAGCCTGATACAACTTTAAAACCTGGTTTAACGCCAATGCACTGCAAAGCAGGCTTAATAGTTTGAGGATAATAAGTAGTTAATCCGCTTAACAATGCTTTTGCATCCCCCTGATTAAGCATCATTGAACCGAAATATATCCGTTTATTCATCAATTTCTTAGCTTCTTTAAGAGTAACACCTTTACGCTGCCTTTTGTTATAAAATTCCTTTGCATATTCTTCATGTTTTGGTGAGTATTCGGGTTCAATTATTTCAAATTCACTTTCATCATAACCTAATTCGGAGATCACTTTTTTGATAGTTGCTGCATTACCCAGAAGAACAGGGTTTGCAATTTTATCATGGTAAACAGAGTGGGCTGCCCTTATAATTTTCTCCTCTTCACCTTCAGCATAAACTACTTTTGCCGGGTGCTTCTGAGCTTTATGAATCATAACACGGATAACTTCTTTAGAATAACCCATCCGTTCTTTTAGCTGTTCTTCATATGCCTTCCAGTCGGTAATTATCTGGCGGGCTACGCCTGTTTCAATAGCAGCCCGGGCAACAGCCGGAGCAACATTCCATAATACCCGGGGGTCAAAAGGCTTGGGAATTATATATTCCCTGCCAAAGCTGAAATCAGTTCCTCCGTAGGCATTTAAAACCATTTCCGGAACTTTTTCTTTAGCAAGATTTGCCAGGGCTTTTACAGCAGCCATTTTCATTTCTTCATTTATTTTGCTTGCGCGTACATCAAGTGCACCGCGGAAAATAAACGGGAAACCAAGTACATTGTTTACCTGATTTGGATAATCACTTCTTCCGGTTGCCATAATAAGATCTTTGCGGACAGATGTTGCATCTTCATAAGAAATTTCGGGATCGGGATTTGCCATTGCAAAAACGATAGGATCCTTTGCCATATTTTTTATCATCTCTTTGCTAACAACATTTCCAACCGACAATCCAACAAAAACATCGGCTCCTTTTATTCCTTCTACAAGAGTACCATGGTCCTTTTCATGGGCAAATTCCTGCTTATATTTGTTTAGATCGGTTCTTCCTTTATGTATACATCCTTTAGAATCATACATAGTAATATTTTCGCGTTTAACTCCGGCTCTCATATACAATTTACAGCAGGAAATTGAAGCTGCGCCTGCACCGTTAACAACAACCCTTATTTTATCAAGTTTTTTACCAACAAGCTCAACAGCATTAATTAAAGCTGCACATGATATAATTGCAGTACCATGCTGATCATCATGAAAGACAGGGATATTCATCGATTCGATTAATGTCTCTTCAATTTCAAAACATTCGGGAGCTTTTATATCTTCAAGGTTTATTCCGCCGAAAGTGGGCTCAAGAAGCTGTACGGCACGAATAATTTCCTTTGCATCGTGCGATTTAAGTTCAATATCAAAAACATCTATATCGGCAAATCTTTTGAACAGAACTCCCTTTCCTTCCATAACAGGTTTACCTGCAGAAGGTCCAATATCCCCAAGCCCAAGTACGGCAGTACCGTTGGATATTACTGCAACAAGATTTCCTTTGGCGGTATAGTTATAGACTTCATCTTCATTTTTAGCAATTTCACGGCAAGGCTCGGCAACTCCGGGAGTATAGGCAAGTGACAGGTCTCTTGAGGTTAAACATGGTTTTGTTGCAACTACCTCAATTTTGCCCTTTCTACCCTGGCTATGATAGTTCAGAGCATCTTCAATTCGTATTTTCATTGTTACACCTGGTTAAAATTTTTGATATAAATTGGAGGGAAGAAATTGATGAGTATAAATCCCCTATGTAGTTATTTCTATCCATACTAATCGGGTATTATCCCATAAAGTATGCCATTAAATAGTCCTAAAAATGTTTAAATATTCATCAAAAATGTGCTTTTAAGTGGGATTTTCCGGAAAGATATCTTCTGATACCCGATAGGATTCTTATTTATGATAATTCTTTATACAAGTAGAGAAATTGTAAAAAGATGAGGATGCTCCTAAAAGCAGAATAGCCTCATCTTTTTGTATATAGAAATTGCAGAAGCTCACCGGAAATTTATTTTACCAGATCAGGCTTTACTTAGCTGTTGCCTCCACAACAAGTTTATCGGCAGTTTCTTTTCCAAGATACATATCTATAAAATAATGAGCTGCGTATAATAGCGGAGTTAAAACAATAGCCACAGTAAACTTATACATATAATTAACTACGCCAATAGCAAGAACAAGTTTCAGATCCCAGTTCGCACCCAGATAAAATGCAATAAATAAAACCACAAAGCTGTCAATGAATTGTGAGACAAGAGTTGAGCCGGTAGCTCTTAACCAAATTTTTGATGTTCCGGTTCTTTTCTTTAATAAATGGAAAACAGTTACATCTATTAACTGACCAACCAGGAAAGCAGTAAGCGAACCGATAATAATCCACATACCCTGCCCAAAAATGGCATTAAATGCTAAATCCATCCTGATAGTATCATTCCCCACCTGGCGCTCTAACCAAAAATCGGAGGGAGTAAGCCCCATTGTAAAATAGACCATTACAAATGCATACAGGATTAATACAGCGGCAGTATAAGATAAGAATCGTACTCCCTTTTTACCATAATATTCATTAATTATATCGGTCATTATAAACACAACCGGCCATAAAAGAACTCCTGCAGTAAGATTAAAAGACAAATTTTCAAATCCGAACAATGAAATATTTACCGGGGTTATACCAAGAGTAGATTCCAGTGAAAAAATCTTAACACCAATAAATTCAGCCAATATGGCATTTGCTACAAAGAATGAACCAAGGATATAAAATAACCTTGTGCTTTTATCCTTCATAATACCTCGGGTATAGTTTAGTTATAATTTTTGGAGCATCACGAATTTGATAAAAAATCTGATAAAAATCATAATTTTACCTCTAAAATCCATGAATTTTTATAAAAAGATTAAATATTTATAAAACAAAATCCGATATTATACATATATTGCTATTGTATAAAGAATAACCATATATTTTAATGGTATTTAGCTGATTAAAACGTTTTTTTCTTTTGAAATCTAAATATTTTATATTTGCATATGTAAAAATATTTCAAGTATTTTTAGGTTAAATTTACAGGTAACATAGGGTTTAAATGCAAAGTTCCAAAATCGATTTTCTTACTAAATATAATGATTTGCTAAAATCTGCTGTTAAAGCATCCCCGGACTTTCCGGATAACCTTTGTGAATATCTGGTTAACGATTTTGAGTTTCAGTCTGCCGTTGTTTTTAAAGTAATGGATGGTTCAAATCTAAAAGTAATTGGAAGATCGGGTGCGGCAAAAAAATCCTTTGTAAGAAATACAACGGTAAGCTGTTCCGCCTGCCATTGTCTTAAAACCAACCCTGAAGCTCCCCAATTTAATATACAGCCTGACTGTGAAATACAGGTATCTGAGTTTGTAATCTATGAGGGATGCCTGTATATTAAAATTTCAGAGAGTGAAAAATTATTAATTAAAGCTGCTAAAAAAACTCCTTTCTCTAAAACTGACAGGGAAGACCTTGAAGCAATTGGCGATTCATTTAAAAATTTATACAATATATGGATGGGGAATAAAGGTAATATAAATTCTTCTTTAAGTGAAATAGTTACCGGTATCGCACATGAATTAAGAACACCAACTAACAGTATAATGGGGTTTGCCTCATTATTAAATGAAGATAACCTGACTCCCTCGCAAACAGAATACGTCTCTACTCTTAAAGAAAGTGCTTATAATCTTCTTTCACTTATAAACGATTTAATAGATATTGCAAAGGTGGATACCGGTACATTAAAAGAAACTACCGGCAGTATAGAGCTTAAAAATTTTATTGATGACGTACTTAAATTATTCTCAGATAAAATTGACAAAAACAGGATTGATTTTATTGTAAGTATAGATGAATCCGTCCCGTCTACGGTAAAGCTTGATTCACAAAAACTCCGCTATATTCTTATTAATATTATTACTACATCTCTGCGGATGACTGATAAAGGGAAAGTATCAGTTTCGGTTACACAAGCAGGATCCGATAAACTTAATTTTAAAATATCAGATACCAGTTCGGGGATTTCTTCGCATAAACTTAAAGATATTTTTGATCCGTTTACAATTGCTGAAATGGGCAATCCTAAAATCGGCAATTCAACCGGGCTTGGATTAAATCTTGTAAAGAGATATATAGAGCTTTTAAGAGGCAGCATTGATGTTACAAGTTCTATGGGCAAAGGTGTAGTATACAATTTTAATATAGGAATGGAATCACTCTCCCCTATCGAGTCACAGATCAGTTCACTCCCCAAACCCGGGAAAAAGAATAAAGTACTTGTTGTTGAAGATGATTACGCAACTTCAAAGCTTCTTAGCAATTATCTTAATAAGTGGGGATATGAACCTACAATTGTTAATTCAGCCGACCAGGCATTAAAGGCTGTAGATAAAGAGGTGTTTCTTGCAGTTCTAATGGATATTGTTCTGCCTGATACAAATGGTTTTGAACTTCTGAAACAGATTAGAGAACATAAGAATGCAAAAAATACTCCTGTTATTGTCTGCTCGGTTGAAGCTGAACAGCAGAAGGCATTCCTTATGGGAGCTGTTGAGTATTTCGTTAAACCGATCAAGTATAAATTCCTTGTAGAGGTTTTAACAAGTTACCGGCTGAAAAAAGATTCAAATATTTTAATTGTTGATGATGATCTTCCAACGCTTAACCTTATTAAAGGAGCTGTTGAACAGGCCGGCTACAATGCTATTGCAGAGAATCATTCTGCTAAAGTTAACAGCATGATTGAGAATATGAATCTTGATCTGGCAATAATTGATCTTGACATGCCTGAGGTAAACGGCTTTGAACTCATAAAACAGATTAAGTCTAATCCGAATTTTGCAAAATTGCCGGTAATAATATATACCGGTAAGGAAAATTACCAGGAAGAGCTGAAAAAAATTGACGGACTGTTTGAAGATCTTCTTGAGAAAAACAGCACCAATATTGAAGATCTTGCAGACACAATTACGCAGATGATCAACAGGTATGATGAGCCATCCAAACCTGAAGAAGTAATTGCACAGAAGGATGCCATAAAGATACTGCTGGTTGAAGATTATAAACACTCGCAGATTATTGTAACAAGATTATTGAAGAAAAATAACTTTGAATCCATAGTAGTAGTAGAAAATGGTGCCGAAGCGCTCGACCAGGTGAAGAAACAAAAATTTGATCTTGTACTAATGGATATGCAGATGCCTGTTATGAACGGATTTGAAGCTACCGAAAAAATAAGACAGCTTGCTGAATATAAAGAAACCCCCATAATTGCACTTACCGCATTTGCTATGAAGGGTGACAGGGAAAAATGCCTTGAAGCCGGAGCTACCGACTATATACCCAAACCGATTGATAGTCAGGAGTTTATAGAAAAAGTAAAATTCTATACCGAAAGCAAAGTAAGCGCTTAAAACCAATTCCGAAATACGGATTTTGGATTTCAGTATAAATGCCTCCCGTTTTCTAACCAATTTGAATTTTTCCGGAATTCCGAAATCCGCAATTTTTTGATAACTTTAAGATCAAAATTTTTAAATATTATGATAAGTGAAATACCAAGAGTAAGATTTGCACCGAGTCCCACAGGTTATTTACATGTTGGCGGACTCAGGACTGCACTCTATAATTATCTTTTTGCACGAAACCAGAATGGCAAATTTATCCTCAGGATTGAAGATACCGACAGGGCAAGGTACGTTGAAGGAGCAATAGAGAACCTGATCTCCACCTTAAAGTGGGCAGGACTTGAGTATGATGAGGGCCCCGGCACAGGCGGAAACTACGGGCCTTATCTGCAATCGGAAAGGCTTCAGATATATAAGGAACATACAGAGGAGTTATTAAGAGAGAAAAAAGCATATTACTGTTTCTGTACTCCTGAAAGACTAAGCGCAGTAAGAGAGGAACAAACCAAACAAGGGCTTCAGCCGAAATATGACAAACATTGTCTTACGCTTTCAGAATCTGAAGTAAATGAAAAGCTGACCGGCGGTACTCCACATGTGGTAAGAATGAATGTTGAAGGGGGGCAGACAATTATTGTGGATGATCTTATCCGCGGAAGAGTGGAGTTTAACAGCAGTATTATTGATGACCAGGTATTAATTAAGAGTGACGGATATCCGACTTATCATCTTGCAAATGTGGTTGATGACCACCTGATGAAAATTACGCATGTTATAAGGGGCGAGGAATGGTTGTCCTCCACCCCTAAACATGTTCTGTTATATGACTTTTTCGGCTGGGAAAAACCGGTGTTCGCTCATCTCCCTCTCCTGCTTAACCCGGATAAATCAAAGCTTAGTAAAAGGCAGGGTGATGTGGCAGTTGAAGATTACCGCTCTAAAGGGTATCTGAAAGAATCTCTTGTTAACTTTGTAGCTTTATTAGGCTGGACTGCAGGCGATGACCAGGAGTTTTATTATATAGATGAGCTGATCAGGAAATTTTCATTGGAGCGTGTAAATAAATCAGGTGCGGTTTTTAATATTGAAAAACTTAACTGGCTTAATGAAGAGCATTTAAGGAAGAAATCAAATGATGAGCTTCTGAAAATGCTGAAGGAAGAATTATCAATATCAAGATATAAGGATAAAGACTTCTCTGACGATTACCTCATCTATGTAATTGAGGCAATGAAAGAAAGAGTAAGTTTTATTAAAGAGTTTTACGAAAAAGGATTTTACTTTTTTGAACAGCCGGAACAATATGATGAATCAGTAGTAAATAAAAGATGGAAAGAGGATACTCCCCCGCAGCTTAAAAAATTTGCTGAAAATCTTGCCGGCCTGGAAAATCCCAAAAAAGAGGATTATGAAGCCGTTCTGAAAAAGACGGTTGAAGAACTTGGTATTGGAGTAGGAAAATTAATACACCCGGTAAGACTAGCTGTATCAGGTGTTGGCGGAGGACCCGGTTTGTATGATATACTTTTTATTATAGGTAAAGAAGAAAGCATTAACAGAATTAATAAGGCTTTAGAAAGAATAAAATAATTTTATATGGATAATTCGAAATTGGAAAATAAAGAAGAGATAAAAAACGATTCCGGTAAACCGGCAGAACCTGCATCTTCAAATTTTATAAAAGAAATTATTAACGAGGATTTGAAAACCAACAAATTTGGCGGAAAAGTTCATACACGTTTTCCTCCCGAACCAAACGGCTACCTGCATATTGGCCATGCAAAATCTATATGCCTTAATTTCGGGCTTGCACAGACATATAACGGCAAATGTAACCTCAGGTTTGATGATACCAACCCGGCTAAAGAAGATGTAGAATATGTAGATTCAATTAAAGAAGATGTAAGATGGCTCGGCTTCAACTGGGACGGAGAATATTACGCTTCCGACTATTTCGGACAATTGTATGAATTTGCCGTTAAACTTATTAAAAAGGGTGTGGCATATGTAGATTCCAGTACGTTTGAAGATATAAAAAATATGCGCGGTACGCCAACAGAGCCGGGACGTGAAAGTCCATACAGGAATAGAAGTGTTGAAGAAAATCTTGATTTATTTGAAAGAATGAAGAAAGGTGAATTTAAAGACGGTGAATATGTACTGCGCGCAAAAGTTGATATGACTTCACCTAATATGAATATGCGCGACCCGATCATGTACAGGATAAGGCATGCAGAACATCACCGTACCGGAGATGAATGGTGCATTTATCCTATGTATGACTGGGCTCATGGCCAGTCTGATTCAATTGAAGGAATAACTCATTCTATCTGTACACTGGAGTTTGAAATCCACCGTCCACTTTATGACTGGTTCCTTGACAAGCTTGAGATATATCATCCTCAGCAGATTGAATTTGCCCGATTAAACTTAAGCTACACTGTAATGAGTAAGAGAAAACTTCTTCAGCTTGTTGAAGAAAAAATAGTAAACGGCTGGGATGACCCGCGGATGCCTACAATATCAGGATTCAGAAGAAGAGGTTATACACCTGAATCAATTAGAAATTTTTCTGAAAGAGTGGGGGTTGCTAAACGTGATAACACAATTGATGTTGCCCTGCTTGAGCACAGCATACGCGAAGACTTAAATAAAAAAGCAATGCGCGTTATGGCAGTCCTTCGCCCGTTAAAAGTTGTAATAGAAAATTATCCTGAAAATAAATCTGAAGAACTTGACGCGGTAAATAATCCCGAAGATGCATCAATGGGGACAAGGGCTATCCCCTTCTCACGTGAGATATACATCGAGCAGGATGATTTTATGGAGAATCCGCCGAAAAAATTTTTCAGGCTCTCCCCCGGAAATGAAGTACGTTTGCGTTATGCTTATATAATTAAATGCACTAATCTTATTAAAGATGCAAGCGGTAATATAACAGAACTGCACTGTACATATGATCCTGAAACAAAAAGCGGCTCAGGCAGCACACGCAGCGTAAAAGGAACGATACACTGGGTTTCTGCAAAACATGCAGCAGATGCAGAGGTAAGATTATACGACAGGCTGTTTACAGTTGAAAATCCCGATGGTGATAAAGAAAAAGATTTTAAAGAATTCATTAACCCCCATTCACTTGAAGTGCTGAAACCATGTAAAGTTGAACCTGCATTAAAGTCTGCAGAAAAAGGAAGCAGGTACCAGTTCGAAAGGCTTGGTTATTTCTGTGCAGATATTATGGATTCAAGTGAAAATAATTTAGTCTTTAACAGGACTGTCCCCCTGCGAGATACCTGGGCAAAGATTGAAAAGAAGTGGAAATAGTTACATAATCATTTAAAAATAAAAATGCCTGCTTATCAGCAGGCAAATTTAAATAAGGTAATATTGCCCGAAATACTAAACGACAACCTCTGCCTTTAACAGGCTTTCAATTTCTAATTTCAGGTTATGTAATGACTTTTTGCTTTTATCCAGTTCAATAAGAATTTCTGATTTTGCATCTTCAAATGAACCCTTAAGCTCGGTGAATAATTTATAATAGTAGTTAACCCCGTCTTTCATGTTATTAACAAAGTTTAACAGATGTTTTTCCTGCTGAGCTGACATAGAAACTCTTGTTTCCTCGATTTTTTCTTTCAGATAATCAATATAAATTTTTAATTCCTTTATAAACATATGTGGACGGTCCGTCCTGGTAATTACATTTATTCTGCCATAAATGTGATCGGTAATTTCTTTTAAAGTCATTACTTTAGAAAAATAAGCCATGTTTGGGCCAGGACAAACTGAAACACCAGGGCCTTCAACTTTTGTATCAAGGTTATTTGCAAGCAGAACAGAAGTACCTAAACCAACACAAATACATGACTTTTCAACAATCTTATCATACTTAGCCTGATGTTCATCCCCCGGCAGGTTTTCTTCATCCAGTTGTTTTAATTTTAGATACTGGTACTGGCGGGAAGCAACGCAAATACTTTTTTCCGTAAATTCCTTATTACTCAATTCAACATATTTTTTGGGGCAGGCACTGCCTGGTCTGCCTTTGGCAATTAAAGATAATTTCTCCATATCTTTTGTATTGCCTCTAAGACAATTGAACGGAACGCCCAGGGGAGATGTATTACTTAAATAGAGATCATCTTCTTTAGCTTCAATTAATTTGTTTAGTGTAGAATCATCAACATTAGTTACTTCGGGTACCAGGAGAAAAGGAGTACCCCACCCTACCGAATCAACCTGGTAATGATCAAGAAGGAACTGGTGTTCTTCTGCTGTACCTACTCCCCCCTGTGCAGAAATATAAAGAGGTAATTCTGATTCAGGTATTGAGCGTTTTTTATCGGATAATGTTTTAAC
>JAWOJF010000096.1:0-3260 GCA_046481785.1 Ignavibacteriaceae bacterium
GGCTTTCAATAGGGGTAGGAGCAATATATTTTCCGGATGATGTTTTAAACAAATGTTTTTTCCTGTCAGTAATGTGTAGGAACCCCATCGGGTCTAAATGTCCGATATCGCCTGTATGCAGCCAGCCGTCTTTTATTACTTCATTGGTTTCTCTTATATTTTTATAATAACCCAACATAACATTAGGACCGCGGACAATTATCTCACCATCAGATGCAATCTTTACTTCTACTCCGGGCAGAGGATGGCCGACAGTTCCAAATTTATAATTATCATCCCTGTTAGCTGCTATTACAGGGGAAGACTCAGTTAGTCCATACCCTTCCAGGATTTTAATTCCGGCGGCTTCAAAAAATTCACCAAGGTCTTTGGAAAGGGCGGCACCGCCGGAAATAAAAAATCTTAACCTGCCGCCGGTTTTTTCCCGAATTTTTTTAAATACCAATTTGTCGGCTATTTTTTTCTTTGAGGATAAAACAAAACTTACTTCTCTTTTCTTTACAGCCTGTGCATATTCTTTGCCAACCTTAATAGCCCAATGGAATATTTTTTGTTTTGGCACCGGCTGGCTTTCAACATTCTTAATTATTTTCGAATATATCTTTTCAAACAGTCTGGGCACAGTTGTTATAAGAGTTGGTTTTGCCTCAATAAGATTTTGTGAAACAGTGTCAATGCTGTCTGCATAATAAATTGATGCACCTGCTGAAAAAGCAGTGTAATAACCGCCCATCCTTTCAAAAATGTGGCATAGAGGAAGGAAGGATAAAAACATATCATCCTTTGTTATAGGGAATGCTTCAAGAGCTGCATTAACATTGGATAAAATATTTTTATGGCTTAACATAACTCCTTTTGGTTCACCGGTTGTGCCCGAAGTATAAATTATTGTGCATACACTATTTTCATTGGCTTTTCTTATCTCATTTCTAAAATGGGAAGGACGGTTTTGACTATAAATTATACCCATTTCCTGTACTTCTTTAAATGTATATACTCCTCCCTGGTCGGGACCCACATCTTTTTCATTCATTACTATGATGAACTGCAGGTGCTTGCAGTTATCTCTTATCTTAAAAATTTTATTAAGCTGAAGCTTATTGGAAACTATTACAGCTTTCGATTCCGAATTGTTAAGAATAAACTCAATTGAATCTGCAGTTAAAGACGGATAAATGGGCACATCTATAGCGCCAAGCCCAAGTAAAGCCATATCCGAATAAACCCATTCGGGACGGTTTTCGGCAATAATAGCGGCCTTGTCCTCTCTTTTAATACCAAGAGCAGCCAGACCCATTGCAAACCTTTCAGTTTCTTCCCTGAACTCCCTGTAAGAGATCCCTACATATTGGTCATTTATCTTCCTGCTCATCAAAGGTTTTGGATTATTTCTTCCATAATTTTCAGTCAGGAATTCAAAAAGTTCCGGTATTGTTCTGTTAGCTCTAAGAATCGCCATTGTTTCTCCGCTAAAAGTCCGATGCAAAATAGAATTGTAGTAAAATATAATCAATAATTTTTATATTTTATAAATTATAATCCGGATTTTTTGTGAGATAAAACTATTGGGTAAGGCATTATTTATAGAGACCTTATCTTAACCATTTGTTTTAGTAATACCCCGGATTGCTTATCTAAGGCCAAAACTTTAAGTTTAACATCAATAATAAATTATTAATTATCTGAATTTGAGGAATTTTTATGTCCAACGCATATTTCAAAGTACAGCAGCCGGTAAATGAGCCGGTTAAGTTATATAAACCAGGCAGCCCTGAAAGGGAAGAGTTAAAAAATAAACTTAAGGAATTAAGATCAAAGCAAATAGAAGTACCAATAATTATAGGCGGGCAGGAAATTAAAACCGGGAATACCGAGGAAATGGTTATTCCTCATGACCGCAAGCATGTCCTCGGAATTTATCATAAAGCCGGCAAAAAAGAAGTTGATATGGCAATAGAGGCCGCTCTTGAAGCATGGAAAGAGTGGTCGGATATGCCATGGGAACACAGGGTATCTATTTTCTTGAAAATGGCTGATCTGCTTGCCGGACCATGGCGGGCAACTATAAATGCAGCCACTATGCTCGGGCAATCCAAAGTGATTCACCAGGCTGAGATTGATTCGGCATGCGAGTTAATTGATTTCTGGAGATTTAATTCTTATTTCTTTACAAAGCTTATGGAAGAACAGCCTTATTCACCTTATGGAATGTGGAACCGTTCTGAATACCGGCCCCTTGAAGGTTACATCTTTGCTGTAACACCTTTTAACTTTACATCAATAGCCGGTAATCTGCCAACAGCACCTGCTATTGTTGGTAATGTTTGTTTATGGAAACCTGCATCAAGTGCTGTATATTCTGCTTACCATTTAATGAGATTATTTGAAGAAGCCGGAATGCCTAAAGGAGTTATTAATTTTGTGCCCGGATCGGGCGGACAGGTGGGAACACCCGCAATGACTAATCCTAACCTTGCGGGAATACATTTTACCGGCTCTACCGGGGTATTCCAGAATATGTGGAAAGTTATTTCTGATAATTTGAAAAATATGAAATACTATCCCCGTATAGTTGGTGAAACAGGCGGCAAGGATTTTATATTTGCTCATAACTCAGCCGATGTTGACGCATTGGTTGTTGCTGCACTAAGAGGCGCTTTTGAATACCAGGGGCAGAAATGTTCGGCTGCTTCACGAATGTATATACCAAAATCAATCTGGGGTGAATTTAAAGAAAAATATGTTGCCGAAGTTAAAAAAATAAAAATGGGAGACGTTGAAGATTTTACCAACTTCTTTAGTGCCGTTATTGATAAGGGTGCATTTGAATCAATTACTGAATATATAAAATTTGCTAAAAACTCAAATGAAGCAGAGATTATAACCGGCGGTAACTTTGATGATTCCAAAGGATTTTTTATTGAGCCCACAACCATTGTAACTACTAACCCTAAATTCAAAACAATGGAAGAAGAAATATTTGGCCCTGTTCTTACCATTTATGTTTATGAAGATAATAAATTTGATGAAGCCTTAACACTTTGCGATGAAACCTCTCCATATGCATTAACCGGTGCAGTTTGGGCAAAAGACAGGGACATGATTGTTAAAATGTCCAACAGGCTTAGGAATACTGCCGGTAACTTTTATATTAATGACAAACCAACAGCAGCAGTAGTAGGCCAGCAGCCTTTTGGCGGCGGCAGGGCTTCCGGTACAAATGACAAAGCAGGCAGCGGTATGAACTTAATGCGCTGGAT
>JAWOJF010000185.1:0-3454 GCA_046481785.1 Ignavibacteriaceae bacterium
AATTTGGTTTATGAAGTTAGCTGGGGTTACCTGAGAAAGGGTAATACTCAGTACTATGTAACATCCGGCGTTGGTACATGGGGACCGCCAGTAAGGTTAGGTAGTGATTCGGAAATAGTAAATTTGAAAATAAAATTCAGATAGGTATTAATAAAATACTTATTCACACCGCCTGTATTTCCATCAATCTCCAGAGAGGTGGCGAGAGGCATTTATATTTCTATCACTCAGATGCTTCATCACTTTTCCGAAGCATCCTTCTTCCGCTCCAATATACTCAGGCGGACATATCCCTTTTCTTTTAAAATCACCGTTCAACACAAGTCTTGCCGCTGCCGTACATGTATAACCGGTTGTTCTAGCCATTGAAGATACTTGTGTTTTTTCATCGAACTGGTCATATAGGTTATAAATATGTTCAACCTTTTTCCCGTCTTCAGTTCCCCTTATAATTATCCGCATTACAGTAAATTCTTTTTCATCCTTCTCTAACTGCCATTTGGGAAAAAGAAGTTTTGCTGTAACATCTATCGGCTTTACTTTTATACCGTTAATTTCAATTTCCTCTCTGCTAAAAAACCCGCTGTCTATTAATACCCTTATATATTCAATATGCCCCGGGTAACGCAGTGTCTTCTCCTTCATATGAGGAATGTCCATTGTTTTAATAAGTGACCTTAAACCATCAGTATTAAAAGCTTCAAGTGTACCAACAGGATCAATTTCAACAAATTCAGATTCAGATAAGGCAGGCAGTATAATTTCTTGTCCATCCTTTATAATTCTTGCAGGGCGTGTATATTCTTCAATTACATCTATTGGTGAAAAAGGTGCCTTATACTGATAAGGCCATGTTCGTTTAAAAGGTAAACCGCCCACCATACATTCAAATTCACTTATTGTCATTCTGCTGTTATGATAACCAAGAATTATATTACTTAAACCCGGTGCAACGCCGCAGTCTACAACAGCAGTAATATTATTTTCTTTTGCCAGTTTATGAAGTTTAAAAGGGTTTTCATCAAAAAAAGATATATCAACTACATTTTTGCCGGCTTTAATTACGGCTTCTAAAGTTTTAAATCCCATAAAGCCCGGAACAGCACCAATAACAAGGTCAGAATCTTTAATTAACCCGGGAATATTTTGGGTATTAGAAAGATCAGCAGGCACAGTTTGAACAGACAATTTTTCTTTCAGCTCATTTAACCTAACACTATTAATATCTGCTACTGTAACTAAATACTCTTTAGTAAGATCTGCTGCTATTGCACTGCCGATCATACCGGCGCCAAGTATGGTAACTTTTTTCATGTATTCCTAAATTATTATAGAAGGCTAAACAAAAAATAAGGAAACTCATTCAGAAAACTATTTTTTCTTTGACCGGATTATTCCCTCAGAATAAACTTTAGTAAAGCTTGCCCCAAAAAGAAAAACTAAAGAAGAATAAAATATCCAAAGAAACAATATTGTAAATGAACCAATTGCACCCAGAGAAGAATCGATGCTTGAATTTTCTGCATTTATTCCAATAAGGAATTGAACAATTGTAAAAAACACTGATGTTACCGCTGCCCCTATCCAGATATCACGGGGATCTATATCTGCTTTTGGTAAAATTTTGTACACAGCAGCAAAAAGTATTGTTATCAGGAGGTAGGTTATTACAAGGTTAAGTATATCGAAAAGAAATATGGGAATTGTAATTATATTATTTAAATAGTCCTTTATTAATACAAGCGCCGGATTTTTCAATATGAGCAGAAAAAAGAAAAACCCTACAATTAAGAACATTAAAAACGAAAATGAATATTGTTTTACTTTATTGCTAAGTGTTGTTTTTTCTTCCTTTATTCCCCATATAATATTTAAGGCGTTGCGGAGCTGAAAGAATACCATTGTAGTACCGAAAAATATTAAAGGAATACTGCTTATAACCGCCATAGTTTTGTATGAAGAAGTAGAAGCTTTTTGAATAATTGTTTGAAGAATTTCTGATGGTTTTTCCCCCACCATAGTACTAACCTCTCTTACAATCTGTCCTTCTGCAGATTGTTTGCCGAATATTTCACCAAGGATTAATATTATAACGGCTAAAATTGGTCCCATAGAAAGTATAATATAAAATGAAATAGCGGCACCGATTAAAAGCGGATTATGCTTTATCCACTCTTTGGATGTGAGTTTAAGCAATACACCCAGTTTCTTTAACTTTCTCATATGGTGAAATTAAAAATAAGGGCGGGATTGTCTGTTTAACCTGGTCACAAAAGAATACAGGATCCCTTATAGTTGTTTCGAAAGTTATTCCTAATCACTCTTATAATTTATTAGTTAAATTAACTTTAGAACAAACAAAAGAAAGATTATATGCTCTCATTAACTTCTGAAAAATTAAAACGATATAAAGACCTGGTATTATTCATAATTAAACACGCAAATAGTCAACTTCTTCAGGCATCAGATGAAGAGCTTGTGCCTGAAACTGAAAATAATACTGAGGGGGAACCCGAAAAGTTTGTAAAAGATTTAGAGGCTCTCGGCCCTACTTTTATAAAGATGGGACAATTATTTTCAACCCGGACAGACATTTTCCCACCATCATATATAACCGCATTAAGCCGTCTGCAGGATAATGTTGAACCTTTTTCATTTGAGGAGGTTGAAAATATTGTTACAGAAGAACTGGGTGTAAGAATATCTAAAGCATTCCAGGAATTTTATGCCGAACCTATTGCAGCGGCTTCTCTTGGGCAGGTACATAAAGCTGTTACTCATGATGGAAAAATTGTGGCAGTTAAAGTACAGCGCCCCGGAATCCGTTCAATAATAATTAATGATCTTGAAGCTCTTGACGACATTGCTTCTGCTCTTGATAAACATACAAAGGCAGGGGAAAAATTTGCCTTTGGTGAAATACTTAATGAGTTCAGAAAAACAATTTTAAAGGAACTTGATTACCGTATTGAGGCACAAAGTTTAACACGTCTTAATAACAGCCTTAAAGGTTACAGCAATATAATTGTCCCTTTGCCTGTAGATGATTATACTACCTCAAAAGTACTAACCATGGATTTTGTAAAAGGGACAAAAATTACTTCTATTAGTCCCCTTGCAAAACTGGAGTTTGACAGTACTGTATTAATAGAAGAACTATTTAAAGCATATCTTGACCAGGTTTTGATTGATGGGTTCTTTCATGCAGATCCACATCCGGGAAATGTTTTTCTTACTGATGATAAAAGAATAGCCTTAATCGACCTGGGTATGACTGCACGTGTTGACCCAAACATGCAGGAGAGTCTTCTGAAACTAATGCTTTATATAAGTGAAGGACGCGGTTACGAAGCTGCTGAGCTAAGCATTGATATGAGTATAAAATCAGATTTAAGCAACAGAGAAATATTTATAAGGGAGGTAAGCAGTTTTGTTTCAATTGCACAGGATGCAA
>JAWOJF010000256.1:0-4176 GCA_046481785.1 Ignavibacteriaceae bacterium
TCAGATAAAACAGGTTTTACTATTATACCAGGAATTCAAGACAAAACAATCCGACAATTAGAAACCATAGTAGATGAATATCCAAATCCCGAATTATTAAATGATGGTGATACAACAGCTCCATCAAAAAGATTAGCCAGCTTAATTCCAGGATATAAAAAAGCCTTACATGGTCCTTTGATCGCAGAAGAAATAGGTATTCATACCTTGCTGAACAAATGTCCTCGTTTTAAACAATGGGTTGAAAAAATTGTAGAAACATTTTATACAATCAAATAAAATTTAGACATTCTAAAATTCTCATACTAACTAAGAATGATTGCATTAATATTCTTCGAACTTTTTACCATCTATATATCCCTTAAAGATTGAAATAATCACTTCCGTAGCCCGAGATAATCCCTTCTTTTTGATTAACGAATAGCAAGGATTAATAATTCAAAATTAGAATTAAAAAAATGCAAGATTAAAAAGAAAAACAGAATAATTTTTCAATCTTTTAATATTTCTGCCTTTCAATCTTGAGCCATATTCAGTATTTTGAGAATGCAGGAAATAATATTTTATAAGGAGTTTGAGTAAAATGTCAATTGCACCTAAAAAACTTGCAATAGTAGTAGGCGGCGGCCCGGCACCGGGGATAAACAGCGTTATTGGAGCAGCAACTATCCGGGCTATAGTAGAAGGTGTTGATGTCATCGGCATAAAAGACGGTTTTAAGTGGATTATGCAGGGGGATATTTCGCACACTAAAGATTTAAATATTGGTAATGTAAGCCGTATTCACTTCAGGGGCGGATCTTATATCGGTATAGCAAGAAACAATCCGACTAAAGATAAAAAACACCTTGAAAATACTGTTACATCTCTTCTTCGTTTGAACGTTGATAAACTTATTACAATAGGCGGTGATGATACTGCATACAGCGCACTTAAAGTTGATGAAATGGCTGCCGGCAGAATTAAAGTTGTTCACGTTCCTAAAACAATTGATAATGATCTTGACCTGCCGCATGGAATACCCACATTCGGTTTTCAAACAGCACGCCACATTGGAGTTGAGCTTGTAAAGAACCTTATGGTTGATGCTCAAACCACTTCACGCTGGTATTTTGTTGTTACTATGGGAAGAAAAGCAGGGCATCTTGCACTTGGTATTGGAAAAGCAACTGGTGCTACCATGTCTCTCATTCCCGAAGAATTCCCGTCTTCTACCATTGGGCTTAATCATATGGTGGATATACTTGTTGGAGCAATAATAAAAAGATTAAGCTACGGCAGAACAGATGGTGTAGCTATTATTGCAGAGGGACTTGTTGAACATCTTGATCCCAAAGATCTTGAGAACCTTGTAAATATAGAGCGTGATGCTCATGATAATATCAGGATTGCCGAAATTAATTTTGGTGAGATATTAAAATACAGAGTACAGGAAAGACTTAAAGAATTTAATATCAAAACTACTATTGTTGCCAAGAATATTGGTTATGAGTTAAGGTGTGCCGATCCTATTCCTTTCGATATGGAATATACAAGGGATCTTGGTTTTTCAGCAGCACAGTTTATTCTAAGCGGCGGCAGCGGTGCAATGGTGTCTATCCAGAATGGTCATTTTGTTCCTTTATATTTTAATGATATTCTTGATCCTGTTACCAAGAAAACAAAAGTAAGAATGGTTGATCCGTCATCAGAAACATTTTATATAGCAAGACGATATATGTTAAGATTAAACCAGGCTGATTTTGAAGATCCTCATGAATTAGCAAAGTATGCCGCCACCTGCGGAATATCGCTGGAGGAATTCAGAAAACAGTTTTATTATATAATTGAAAATGATTTGATGTACAAACACCTTGAGAAAGGCCAGATTAAGCTTAGTTCATCTGATTCAAATACAGCATATAAACCTGTTCCGAATGCAAATGTTAATGATGATGAAGAAACAAATGAAAAAATGATGTTATAGTTTTACCTGTATCCGCCGTTGTACACCAGCGGCGGATTTTTCTTTATTTCCCCTTAAAATTTTTCCTGCCTGATTTAAAAACCTTAGAAAAACAAAAAACTATTAACGTGGCAATAATACTCCAGGCAATTACCATAAATAATATGCCGCCGGTTGTTAATCCCATTAGTCCGCCTTTAAGTTTTTTAGTCCGATAATTCTTTATCTGTAATTTATTCACTCTATTCTTTTTTTACAAGATATTTATCCGGGATCCGGAAAATTTGCAATACAACCTCTGTGGGGAAGCCGGATAGCTTCCACCTTTCTGTGCTGAAGTCAGCCCGGGCTAAAAAATATACTAATTAATAATAATTGATAATTAGTAAATATTAATTTGTAAGCTGTTTGTTAAATTAGTATGTTTTAATCTATCAAATTCGCCATAAATTTATTCATTTTATATACTTAGCAATAATTGGAATTTAACCATTATCGATGGATAATAGCCTTTTGTCGTTAAAATTTTACTCTGGTAGAATTGTGGTTAAATATGGCAATTATGATAACTATTTTTGTTCAGCAGTAGTTTCGGCTTAAACTATACTGCATATATACTCGATTATAACCTATAAAACTATATTCTTAAATAATTTAAGTGAGGGAACAATGCTTAAAACAATACGAATATTAACCATAATTGTCCTGGCGGGGGGCATGTGGTTAAATACCTACGGTCAGATAACGGGTCTGGCTGTAGCCCCCGGAGATCTGAACAGCAGGGGGGAAGTAGATGTTCAAAATGCTGATATTACCTGGGATGACTATCTCGGTGAAGATCATTATTTTATTGATATCAGAACCGGTTCTGCAGCAGGGCCTTCAATTTTTGGCTTTTATCCTGTTAACCCGGTTCCTGCAAATACTATATCTCACACTATTACGGATTTATTAATACCCGGAACAACATATTATTTTGTAATTGAAGCACGTGATGCCGGAGATGTTTTAATTCCAGGCGCTGAAGCCTCACTAAGTTTCATTTTTGCCGGAGCCCCTGATGACTTTGATTTAACGGCACCTGCAGATGGTGCAGTTGATTTGTTATATCCCGGATTAACTTTGTCGTGGGATCCTGCCGAACCAAGTGCCGGAGGCGGTATTGTTTCCTATGATGTCCAGTACTATGAGGGTGCCGGTTCTTTCCCCGGAACAACTCTTGTTACCGGGCCTTTTGCAACTACAAGTATTACATTCGCTCATGTAAATGTATTTTCTCTTGGTGCCACTGTAAACTGGAGAGTTCTTGCAACTGATGCTAATGGAAGTACAATTTCTCTTTCATCCCGTTCCTTTAGTATGTATGACCCGCGGACTTACCCGGTAGACGGATCCACAGGACACCCATTAAGACCAAGATTTGAATGGGATGATTATCCGGGTTCTGATTATCATCAAATAGTGGTTGATGATAATGATGATTTTAGCTCACCCTTGTTAAACGTACTTGTTTTTGATTCATTGTTTTATGATCTGACATTTGATCTTGATAATAACACTACTTATTACTGGAGAATCAGGGCAGATATTGGAGGCCCGGTTACAGCATGGTCAACCCCATGGGCATTTACAACTACAACTTCCGGTAAAAGCGGCATATCTTACCCGGTTCCTAATTATCCAACTAATGGAGCTGAGGTTTATGTAGCCGATCCTCTTTTATCATGGTATCTGAATATTAGTCAGGTCGGTATTACTTCTTACCATCTTGAATATAAAGAAGGTGATGATGACTTTTCTATTGGGCCCGTATATTCGGAAACAAGTACTAATTTGTTTTTCCAACTTGTTGATTTAACAGCAAGTACGGATTATTACTGGAGAGTAAGGGCATATAACGGATCATTGAATCTGTGGTCAGCCTGGTCTGATACAGCTCACTTCACCACTAATGAAAATATAAGCGGCGCGCCGACAAAGCCAACACCGTTATACCCTGTAAATAATGTTATCGTTTACCATGATGATACACCATTGTTGCACTGGTATGTAACATCATTTAACTTAGATTTAAGATTTGATGTGGAAGTTGAAAGAGTAGATGCAGGTCCGGTATATGTCCCTGTATTCAGCGGATCAACCACAACATCACAGTTTTACCTTGAGGTGGGCACACAGCTAGAGGCAGGCGAACAGTACAGATGGAGAGTAAGAACCACAAAGACAGGTTT
>JAWOJF010000320.1:0-12391 GCA_046481785.1 Ignavibacteriaceae bacterium
TACCGCACATTTCTCAGCGTGCTGGACCTTGCGCCGAGCGACTACGAGGAACGGTTACGGCTCTTGTCGCAACCGAATGACGCGCGGCTGAAAAAAATTCGGGCTGGCAACCGTTATCTGGGGAGCAGTTGGAATGCTGGTCGGCGTTTTTGTTGCCACACAGTTGTACATCCCTGAATTAAACCTTGATCTTCCGTATACAACCTTCGGAAGGCTGCGGCCTCTTCATACTAATGCAGTAATATTTGCTTTTGTAGGCAATGCAATATTTATGGGGGTGTATTACTCCCTGCAGCGGCTTTGTAAGGCAAGAATGTACAGCGATATGCTGAGTAATTTTCACTTCTGGGGATGGCAATTAATTATAGTTGCCGCTGCTATATCTCTCCCGATGGGATTTACAACAAGTAAAGAATATGCTGAACTTGAATGGCCCGTTGATATTGCAATTACACTGGTATGGGTTGCATTCGGTATTAATATGTTCGGAACCATTATAAAAAGAAGAGAAAGCCATATGTATGTTGCAATCTGGTTTTATATTGCAACATGGGTTACTGTAGCAGTTCTTCATATTGTAAATTCGCTGGAAGTTCCTGTTACATTTTTAAAAAGTTATCCTGTATATGCCGGCGTACAGGATGCATTGGTGCAGTGGTGGTACGGACATAATGCTGTGGCATTCTTTTTAACTACTCCATACTTGGGAATGATGTACTACTTTTTGCCGAAAGCGGCAAACCGTCCTATTTATTCTTACAAGCTCTCAATAATTCATTTCTGGGCATTAATATTTATTTATATATGGGCAGGCCCTCATCATCTGTTATATTCGGCACTGCCTGATTGGGCACAGTCGCTTGGTACCGTTTTTTCAATAATGCTTATTGCTCCTTCATGGGGCGGCATGATTAACGGGCTTTTAACATTAAGGGGTGCATGGGATAAAGTACGTGAAGATCCTATTTTAAAATTTATGGTTGTTGCAATAACGGCATACGGCATGGCAACTTTTGAAGGCCCCATGCTCGCTTTAAAAAATGTAAATGCAATTGCACATTATACAGACTGGATTGTATCCCACGTTCATGTTGGTGCACTTGGCTGGAACGGTTTTTTAACCTTCGGTATCCTATACTGGCTTATACCAAGGATGTGGAATACAAATTTGTATTCAAAAAAACTTGCAAATTTTCATTTCTGGATCGGACTGCTGGGGATTGTAACATATGTATCGTCAATGTACTGGTCGGGTATAGCACAGCCATTAATGTGGAAGCAGTTTAATGAAGTTGGGTTGCTTCAGTATGGAAATTTTTTAGAAACAACACTCCAGATTATTCCAATGTATATAATCCGGTCAATTGGCGGCAGCCTATATTTAACCGGGTTAGTAATAATGGCTTACAACCTTATTAAAACAATGAAGCAGGGGACATTTATAAATGATGAGGCAGCAGAAGCACCCGCTTTAATAAAACCAAATGATCAATTTAAAAAAGGATCAAGACACCGCTGGCTTGAAGGAAAACCCGTTCCGTTCCTCATTGCTTCACTTGTTGTAATACTTATCGGCGGGATAGTGGAATTCATACCAACATTCCTGGTAAAATCAAATATTCCTACAATAGCAAGCGTTAAACCTTACACGCCCTTAGAAATTCAGGGGAGAGATATTTATATAAAAGAAGGCTGCGTTGGCTGCCACTCGCAGTTAGTGCGCCCCTTCAGGTCTGAAACAGAAAGATACGGCGAATATTCAAAGGCAGGCGAGTATGTTTATGATCATCCATTCTTATGGGGATCAAAAAGAACAGGTCCCGATCTTCACAGGGTGGGACAGAAGTATCCAAATCTCTGGCATTACCTTCATATGGAAAATCCGCGTGCAATGTCACCCGGTTCTATTATGCCTTCATATCCATGGCTTTTAACAGATGAACTTGATGTGTCTGACACTGAGGCAAAAATAAATGCGCTTAGAAGCATAGGGGTTCCATATGCTGAGGGTTATGAAAAAGAGGCTCTGGAGGACTTGTGGAAACAGGCAGAGTCAATTGCTCTCGATCTGCAAAATGCCGGTGCACCTGCGGAAAGTAATAAAGAGATTATAGCTCTTATTGCATACCTGCAAAGACTTGGTACTGATATTAAAGCAGAAAAGTTATCATCAGGTAATTAAGGGGTAAAGATGTACAGACAAATATTAGAATCTATAGATGGTGTTGGAATTTATCCCGTTATAACATTAATAATATTTTTTCTCTTTTTTGTTATTATGATCGTATGGCTGATAAAAGCAGATAAAAACTATCTGAAAAGAATGGCGCAGCTTCCGCTTGATCATAATGATTCAAACAAAAATTATACAGGTGAACTATGATAGAACCAATATGCAGCAGGCAGTCAGCAATAAGCAATATAAATACAAATCAGCAGCGTGGCAAAGTAAACTATCCCGGAGAATCTAAATTGATACTGCCATATTCTTATATACTTAACATAATGTCGTCAAAGCTTTTATTCAGCCTGATAATAATTTTAACAGGTTCTGAGCTATTTGCACAGACGGCTGCATCTAAGCCGGATTTTCCGCAATCATACTACAATATTCTTGCTATTGGATTGCTTACTATATTAGTGGCAATAATAATGGGCTTTTTCATATTCGGTATGGGTGAAGGAAAGGAAAAGCCGAAGGTTGTTAAAGAGAGTTTATTTGCTAAAATAAAACAGAAACTTACAGCATCAGTCCCTCTTGAAAAAGAAGAGGAAATTGTACTTGAACATGATTTTGACGGCATTAAAGAACTGGATAACCGGGTTCCCCCGTGGTTTAGTTATTTATTTTATATAACTATAATCTTTTCGGTTATTTACATGCTTGATTATCATGTATTCAGCTCTGATAAATTAATGTATGATGAGTATGCAGAGGAGATGAAAATTGCTGCCGAACAGCGTGCTGCACTTGAAAAAACTGGTGCATTTGTTACCGAAGAAACTGTTGTTGCTTTAAATGATGCTGTTTCAGTACAGAGCGGACAGAAGATATATGAAATTAACTGCGTTGCATGCCATGCAGCAAGCGGCGGCGGGCTTGTTGGCCCTAATTTAACTGATGATTACTGGATACACGGCGGTGGAATTAAGAATGTTTTTAAGGTAATAAAATATGGAGTTCCTGCAAAAGGAATGATTAGCTGGCAGACCCAGTTAAATCCTAAGCAGATACAGGAAGTAGCTAGTTATATTCTTACTATGCACGGCACAAATCCTCCGAATGCAAAACAGCCGGAAGGAGAAAAATATGTTCCGCAGGATAGTTTAAGCAGGGCGGCGTTATAGGGTATCTGCAATGCAGCATTCATATACTAATTTATTAAAGTAAAAAGACGGCAAGACTTGCCTCACTGCAAAAAACAATGACAGAAGAAATACCACAACTGGAATCATTCAGAGATCAGCTTGCAACAGTTGATAAGGCAGGTAAACGGAACTGGATATATCCCAAAAAACCATCCGGCAGGTTTTACACTGCAAGAAATATTGTGAGCATTATACTGCTTGCAGTTTTATTTGGCACACCGTTTATTAAAGTTAACGGACATCCTTTTATTTTATTAAATATAATTGAAAGGAAGTTTATTCTTTTTGGCATTCCTTTCGGTCCTCATGATTTTTTTCTTTTTGTTCTTGCTATGATTGCAGTGATTGTTTCCATATTTCTTTTTACTGCTGTTTTCGGGCGTGTCTTTTGCGGATGGATTTGCCCTCAGACCATCTTTATGGAAATGGTATTCAGAAAAATTGAATACTGGATTGAAGGGGATGCAGGCAGGCAAAAAAGATTGAACTCGTCTGGGTGGACGGGAGAAAAAATATTTAAGAAAGGTATTAAATACTCAGTTTTTTTCGCACTCGCTTTTATTATATCAAACATATTTTTGTCATACATAATTGGAATTGACGAATTATTTAAAATTGTAACTGACCCGCCTGAACAGCATCTGGAGGGATTGATTGCCATACTTGCTTTTTCCGGCGTGTTCTATTTTGTATTTGCCTATTTCCGTGAGCAGGCATGTACCATTGTCTGCCCCTATGGAAGGCTTCAGGGTGTTTTGCTTGACAGGGATTCTCTTGTTATTGCTTATGATAATTTACGCGGTGAACCAAGAGGTAAAATTAAAAAAGAGGTTGTGCAGCATAACGGTGACTGTATTGACTGCCATTTGTGCGTTGATGTGTGTCCTACCGGAATTGATATACGTAATGGTATTCAGCTTGAATGTGTTAACTGCACCGCCTGTATAGATGCCTGTGACAGTGTAATGGATAAAGTAAATCGTCCAAGGGGGTTGATCCGTTATGCATCATTAAATGGTATAGAAAAGAAGACGAAATTCAGGTTTACCCCAAGGGCTGTTGTTTATACAACAATTCTGTTCCTTTTAACTGGTACTATAAGTTACATGCTTGCCGTAAGGGAAGAGTTAAGCATTAATATTTTGCGTACTCCGGGAATGCTTTACCAGAAACAGCCCGGAGATAAAATAAGTAATCTTTATGATTTAAATATTGTAAACAAAACCTTTGATAAAATACCGGTGGATATAAAGCTTCACAATACGGATGGCGAAATAAAATTAATCGGAAAAAGTATTGTACTGGAGCCGCAGGGAAATATTGATGCGAAATTTCTTTTGCTTATGCCCGGAGATGATTTAAAACGAATGAATACCCCCGTTTCAATTGGTGTTTATTCCAATAATAAATTATTAAGAGAAATTAAAACTTCTTTCCTGGGCCCGGTTCCTAAAGAAGAAAAAGAAGATGAAGGAGATGACAAAAATGAAGAGGATTAAATTTAGCTGGGGGATAGGAATTATAATTGCATGCATTGTGTTTATGTCTTTTACTATAATCATAGGCATTACACTAATGAATCAGAAAGTTGATCTGGTTACCGATAATTATTATGAAAAAGAACTTAAGTACCAGGATCAGATTGATAAACTTAACAGGACTGAACTTGTAAAAGATGGTTTTGATATAATTTTTACTAACAGTACAGTAATGATTAATTATAAAGATACATCCCGGGTAAATACTATAAAGGGGGATATTTTCTTTTACCGCCCTTCGGATTCAGCAAAGGATTTTAAATTACCCATCAGCCTGGATAAGGAAGGCAGACAATCTATAAATACAGATAAAATGGAAAAGGGATTCTGGAAAGTACAGCTTAGCTGGGCAATAAATACACAGGAGTATTATTTTGAAAAACCTTTATTAATAAACTAATATGGAAATACTATCAGGATTTATAATAGGATTTTTAGGCAGCCTGCATTGTATAGGCATGTGCGGACCGATAGCCTTTGCGCTGCCGGTTCCCAATACATCAACCTTCTCATTTATTACCGGGAGAGTTTTATATAACATTGGAAGAGTGATTACATACACCCTGATTGGATTATTTTTTGGTTTTATCGGTCAGGGGATTGCCGTAGCGGGTTTTCAACAGGTTTTATCAATCACCCTTGGTGTTGTAATTCTGCTTTCATTTCTGCTTCCGCGAAAATATAAAACAAAGGTTACCGGTTCTCAATTCATTAATAAAATAACTTCACCTTTGCGTGCATCCATAGGTAAACTTTTTAAACAAAAGACACTGTCATCATTTTTTTTAATTGGTATCCTTAACGGGTTTCTGCCGTGTGGTTTTGTTTATATTGGTGTAGCGGGAGCAGTCGCCTTAGGTAATGTACTGTCCGGTGCTTTATTTATGATGTTATTCGGGCTTGGGACAATGCCGGTAATGCTGGCAGCAACATTATTCAGCAAGTTTATTAACCTTGATATAAGAAGAAAAATAAGTAAGGCCATACCGGTATTTGCTGTTGTAATGGCTGTAATATTTATTTTAAGAGGAATGAATCTCGGCATACCATTTATAAGTCCGAAGCTTCCGGTTCAGAGCGCAGAGCATTCTGAATCCTCCCATTAAGTTGTGCAAATATTTACATACAATTCAGATTTTTAAAATAAAAAATCCCGCATAGGGCGGGATTTTCAATAGCATAATTTTTAGTTAAGTTATTTTTTAGCACCTAAAACTGCATCTTTAGCAGCTTTAGCTATTCTGAACTTCAACACTTTTTTAGCAGGGATAACCATTGTCTGGCCGGTAGCAGGATTCCTGCCCATTCTCTTTTTACGGTTAACAACAACTAATTTACCTAAACCGGGAAGCGTAAAAGATTTTTTAGCTTCTTTATGTGCCAGTGAAACCAGTTCTTCCAGCATAATGCCGGCAAGTTTTTTTGTGGTACCGGTTTTTTTAGCAAGATGATCAAGTACCTGAGATTTGGTCATTGGTTTAGCGTTTGCCATAGTGCAGCCTCATGTTTATTGTATTAAGTTATTTCGTGAACAAACTTATAAATTTTTTAGTATTAAACAAATAGAATCTTATCTGCCGCAAAAAATATATTTACACCTGATATCCTTTTCACCCCCTCTGAATAGGCTCTTCCAAGAGGTGGCGGTACTATGGGCACCCTATCACCCTCCTTCGACGGCATTAATCACTCATCATGTTTCATCATACATCCGTAATAAAGGTATAGATTTGTAGTAAGCTTTTGCTTATTTTCATCAATGTTTGTTCACTTATTTATGCCGTTGATGAAAACAAAACTATTTTATTTCCTCTGTCTGCTCTTTGTCTCAACATCATTCCCGCAGGCTTTTGATTCAACAAAAACCGATACAATTACATTTGCAGATTCAACAACTATAATATTAAGTGATACAACTGCTGCAGATACTACAGCGCTGTTTGGTGCCATAGCTGATAGTGCCGCTGTTGATACGCTGGTTCCATTATACCAGGAGCCTGTTTCTCAACACAGTTATTTTATTTCTCATGACGATATTTTACGGACGGATTACGAATACACAGGCGATATGCTTAAGCTTTATCCATTTCGTTTTATTGATGAAACGGCATTTTACGGACAGCCGGAAAATGGTTCCTGGTATGTTAACGGCTATCCTGAAGTAACAGGGTATATGAAGGATAAGATACTGCTTGACAGCAGAATAACAGGACAGTTTAATCTTAACCTTATACAATCAGAGGTAATAGATTCCATTGAAATTATAAGTCTGCCCAGATCTTTTCTTTACTCCGGCCAGGTAAATCTTTTTATGATAAACTTTATTGAAAAGGATTTTATATCACCTGCTCCCTATACCCGAATAAAATATTATGAAGGACCGTTTGGACAGGCAATATTTGACGGTATTTTTAATACACTTGTATTCAACCGGCTGAACCTGTTTATGGATATTACCAACAGGAAGGGGGATGATAGTTATGAAAATACGGCATTTGGTTCATGGCAGGCAACAGCTAAGCTGAAATATATTTATTCTAACAATGTTAACATTATTGCTTCTTATAACTATGCTGATATTGATGCCGGTATAAACGGGGGTATTGATGTTGACAGTATCAGCAGGATAACCAGCGATATAGAACAGTTCTTATATGATGAGATCACAGCACCGGTTTTATCCCTTACCGGTAACCAGGAAATATTGCAGCATAATTTTAAATTACAGGCTTTATATAAGGCAGAAAAGAATTGGCGCACTGATCTGAAGTTTTATTCGCTTTTTGATCAGGCTGCACAAAATGATTTATACGAGGATAGTTCGTTTCAAAAAGACAAGGCTGCTACATTAGGTATAAGTTTCGATCAATCATATTCACAGGACTTATTCAGCTTAAAATTAACCGGTAATTACGAACAAACTGACAGGAATGATTTTTACCGTGAAGCGGTTAATACAGTAGAGAGAAACTCTTCGTATTCCGAATTGTCACTAATATCCACTGCCTCGTTTTATTTAGCAGACAGCTCGATCATTCCATCTTTGTTCTACAGATATCTTTCTCTGGATGATGAGAATTATGACAGGACCGGGAAGACATGGGGAGCCGGATTCGATATAAATTATATTACCGGAGACATTAAGGCTTACCTGGGATACTCAGCATTTAATAATGTTTTTAATTCTGACGTTACACGTAGTTTTGAATTATCCTTGTCTTACAACTCTGATGTTTTCTACAGTCTTGTAAAATATTTCTCTGTTTCTAAAAATGATTACCAGGGTATCCGGATTTATGACAGGCAAATTGCATTTGATGGTGTAGGCATAATTCTAAAATTAAAGTTGTGGAAAATTCTTTTTGAAAATTACAGCCATTATTATTTTGATCAGGATTTCGGTTTGGATGAGTATTATAAATTACAAACCGGTATTTATTACAAGGATATGGTATTTAATGAAAATCTTGATATTAAAACAGGTTTTGAATTTATTTTTAATAAGGGTGTTGAACCCGGAAACCTTTTTCCAAATATAGCTGCTCTCTATGATGAAAATAATTACAGGCTTGATTTTACCCTGTCAGGTGAAATAAGGAAAGCCGCAATCATATATTTTACATGGGAAAATATTACAAACAATAATTATTTTATCATTCCTTATTATCCTATGCCCGAACGAAATGTACGTTTTGGGCTTTCCTGGGAATTATTTAATTAGTTTTGCGTAACAGGCTTTGGCCTGTTCATATTTATACTGAGCAGAAACCGTAATGACCATTACTCCATCAAAAAAAATTACACTCATAATTTCCCTGGGGATATTCACTGAAATATTTTATCTCCTCTTTGTTTTTGTAAACGGAGATGGAAATATTCCCGCTTATATGTTCATATACTTTGAGGCATTCATTCTCTTTTTTGCCGCGTGGTTTGTTATTAAAAAAGCTGATTCTAAATCAGATGTTCATTTTGTTAGCAAATTCATTAAAAAAATTTTTAAGACGGATGACCATGCATCTGCAAGACTCTCATTCCCCATATTAATTATTTTGGCTGGTATTCTTTTTCGGGTAACACTTATTCCCACTGCTCCGGCAACCTCACCCGATGTTTACAGGTATATCTGGGAAGGAAGAACAACAGTTAACGGTTACAATCCATATATAAATACACCGGACGACCCGCAGCTTGAACATCTCCGTGATGATATTTACGAGGATGTGGCATTTAAACATTTGCCTGCAATTTATCCCCCGTTTGCCCAAATTATTTTTGCAGTCAGCCAGTTTATTACCCCGGGTTCTTTCCTAAGCCTGAAAATTATTTTTCTCCTGTTCGAAATATTAACTATGTATTTCCTGCTGAAGCTGCTCCTTTTAAAAGGGATGAAACCTGGACTTGTTTTACTTTATGCATGGCTGCCTTTACCTATAATGGAATATTTTGTAAATGCCCACATAGATGTTGTTGGACTATCTTTTTTAATAATGTTCATCTATTATCTTGAGAAAGGGAAGATCACTTTACCGGCAATATTTTTTGCACTTTCATTTTTAACCAAGCTATATCCTTTAATGCTGATACCCCTGCTGATAAAAAAAATCGGGTTAAAAAAGCTGCTGATCTTTTTAATTTGGTTCGCAGGGATAACATTTCTTTTTTACCTTCCCTTTATTTATAAAGATATTTATGTAACAGAATCTTTAGTAAAATATATGCAGCACTGGGAGTTTAATGCTTCGGTTTACAACCTGTTAAAGTATTTTACAAACGGACAGGCAGCGCGGGAAATATGTGCCATCCTGCTGATAATATCTGTAGCTTCAATAGCAACAAGGTACACTGACTTTACCCGGGGAGTGTTCGGAGTCTTTCTGGCGTATATAATTTTTGCAGCAACACTCTATCCATGGTATCTTGGCTGGCTGGCAGTATTAAATCCCTTTGCAGGGTTTGTCTCAGTTATTAGTTTATTTTTTACCGCAAACTTTTCGAATTTTACCCCGCTTGGAGAAGTTTGGAGAGAATATTTTTGGGTATTATTATTACAGTATATTCCATTCTTTGGTTTACTGGTTTATGATTTTAAGAAATTCAAAGATTGAAAGATTCAAAGATTGAAAGATTCAAAGATTGAAAGATTGAAAGATTCAAAGATTCAAAGATTTCTACCGGAGGGTTGGTTTTGCCAAAAGATGGGAAGATATAATAACTAAGTAACACACAATTTATTATTTACTGGAGTTGTGCAACAGTCTATTTATTGTCCCAGAAGCCATGTTCTTTAATTGATCTGTATGCCAGGTACCCAACAGCACCTGCCTGTGCCATTGCAAGTACAGTTTTCACTACATTAAACTTTGAATCTTCGATATACATCTGGTGGTAATTTGCCAGCATATGCGGTTCAATATTACCGGGGAGGAAATGCTGAGAGTGATTATTTGAGAGCACGTATGAAGTCCACAACCAGATTGAATTTGAGTCTGCAGCCGGCAGATCTTCATCAAAATAAAGATTACGGTACAACTCAAAATCAGGCATATTATATTCCATTTCCTGGAGCCTGTTAACTAAAGGAGTTGTTACGGTTTTTAAAGTATCATTTGGGTTCTCCTGTGCATAAAACGGAGAGACTGCTAGCATTACCAAAACTACTACTATTATAAATCTCATCTTATCCTCCGGTACATTTCCGTTTCAAAATATAAAAAGTGTATGCAATAATCCAGAAAATTGGGACAAATGGAAATTGACTTCTAATCTGTTATTTCTTTTCCTGGTTGTACTGCATTTATTATCATAATTCATAATTCAAAAAATGTAAACTGTTCCTTAATTTGGTGTTGCAATTGGGTTATTTAATTATATAATGGGTTCTGATTTTTTGATTATAATATAGAGGTGATATGGAAAATTCCGGAGAGCAGAGGTTAAGGCAAAAAGCAATACTAATACCTTACAGGATTAAAGATAAATGGGGATTTTGCGACAGGAATAAAAAAATTATTATACCCGTAAAATATGATGCGGTTGGAAAATTTTCCGGGGATATTGTTAAGGTTAAACTTAATGGAAAATGGGGATTTATAAATGAAAAGGGTTTAGAGATTACTGAAATAAAATATGACGAGGCTGATGATTTTAAAAATGGTTATGCAAAAGTTAATTTCGGTATTAAAAGGAAAGACCAAACTACTACATTTCCGGGCAAATGGGGGGTTATAAATAAGGATGGGAAAGAAATTGTTCCAATTCAATACCATGCTATTGGTGATTGCAGTGAAGGCCTTTTTCCAATAAAACTTAATGATAAATGGGGCTTTTTAGACGAAAAAGCTAAAACCGTGACACCTGTTAAGTATGATGAAATAGGTTCTTTTCACGAAAATCTTATTGCTGTTAAATTAGATGGTAAATGGGGATTTATAAATAACCAGGGGAAAGAAATTATTCCTTTTACTTATAAAAATGCAGGCTATTTTGAAGACGGCGTTGTTATGGTTAATCTTAATAACTGGTGGGGGCTAATAAACAAAGATGGTAAAGGAGTAACTCCTATAAAATATGACCGCCTTGAATTCAGCGATAATGGTCTTTTAGTTTCCTTATTAGATGGCAAGGTTGGCTTTGTTGATAAAAACGGTACTGAATATTTTGAAGATTAGTTATCACCTAAAAGATTTTTTATATAAATAATGTTAATTTCTGGTAACATAAATATTCCGGCATGAAATTAACATTATTTATAGTACTTTCTTTGGTTAATATTGTAGTATACGGGCAAGATAATACTTCCTCTAATGATAGATTGCCTGATTTCTCCAAAGAGGCAATAAACAGGCACTTACAATTTTTAGGAAGCGACCTTTGCGAAGGCAGGGGAACCGGAACAGCAGGCGGTAATTTAGCTGCCAAGTACCTGGCACTTGAGTTTGCCAAACTGAACTTAACTCCATTGGGAAGTAATGGCACTTATTACCAGTATATACCTATGCATGGAAGCGTACCACTGCCCGGTTCCAAATTAATCATCAGTAATAATGAAGCTGAGACTGAGCTTAGTTTGGGGGATGATTACCTGCTATATAAATCAGGTGAACAGACCTTTGTCTCTACACCCCTGCCAATGGTTTTTGCCGGTTACGGTATTATAGCTCCCGAATTTGACTATAACGATTACCAATCAATTGATGTTGAAGGTAAGATAGTTGTGGTTCTTGAAGGAGAACCTTCATCAGATGACCCCGGTTATTTTTCCGGAAGAAATCCATCCATTTATAGTTTTCCCGAGGCGAAACAAAGAATTGCTATGTCACGCGGTGCTGCCGGTATTGTGATTATTCCCGGTATATCATATGACTGGAAAAATTTAAAAAACATTTTTTCTTTTGAAGATGTTACACTCGCTTATTCAGTTACAGGCAACCTGAGTGTTCTGCTTAATCCCTTATCTTCGGAGGTTTTGTTCAGGAATTCAG
>JAWOJF010000345.1:0-21523 GCA_046481785.1 Ignavibacteriaceae bacterium
GTTAAAAATCATTTTTTCTCCTTGATATATGAAAATACTTAATCGTAGCAGAATGAGATAATTTATTTAAAGATAATGTAAAATAAGATTGGCAATAGTGACAGGAAAAAAAGAGCGGGAGCACAATTGTAACTCCCGCTAACTCCCCCACCCGATGTAAAAAAACCTGCTGTAATTATAATAAAAAGAAATAATATGGGTATTAATGAAAATCCGTAGTTTTCTACGGATTTTCATTAATTTTTACATGGGAAAGTGCTTTTCCAAACAATATTCGCATGTTTTTTTTATTGAATATTTTCTAAAAATTGTGCATTTTTTTAAACAACCGGTATTATTCAATTTAAATGGGATTTTTACAGACCGGGAATAAAGATCATTTCTCTTTGATATTCATTTTTTCAAAAGCAAATTTTCTTAAACCAGCACTGCTTGAAAGATTTAATTTTTGTATCAGATGTGTTTTATGTGAGTCAACTGTCCGCGGACTTATTGCAAGCTTTTCGCCAATTTCACTGTTAGATAATCCTTCGGCTATATAAACAAGTACTTCTCTTTCACGTTTGGTAAGCATATATCCGATAGGTGTATTATCTCCTGCACTAACTCTTTCGTTATATTTTAAATTCTCAAGAACTAACTGAGCAAGATTTTTACCAATATATTTATTCCCCCTGAAAATAGCCTTAATAGCTTCAACTAATTCCTCTTTTGAAGTATCTTTATAAATAACACCGGATGCCCCGCTCCTTAATGCACCAAAAACAAATTCTTCATCGGCCTTTACTGCAATTACAAGTATAACTATTTCCGGATTATTTTTTTTTATCATCCCTGCGGCATCTATCCCGGATAGAAATGGAAGCAGTGCCCCCAGAATAACAACATCAGGGTTAAGCTCTTTACATTTTAATACTGCATCAACACCATTATCTGCCTCACCGACTATTTCCATATCAGGCAAACTGCCGATTAATGCATTTATACCTGTTCTTACAAGGCTATGATCATCAGCAACAAGTATTTTTATTTTCATATATTTGATTAATCTTTGCGTACAAATATATAATGAATATTCAATTTATTGTAAATCTAATAAATTCAATTTCGGTTAACAATAAAGAAACACTGTTTTGAATTTTATATTTTAAATATAATTTATATTTCTTACAAAAATTATTAGACGGGAATATGGCGCCTGAATATCATCAGTTTGGTAAATTACTGATTTTTGCCGGGATTTTCATTGCAGTTATTGGAATATTTTTTCTCTTTGGGGATAAAATACCATTTCTGGGGAAGCTGCCGGGTGATATAATGATAAAGAAGAAAAATTTTACCTTATATTTTCCTATTGTAACATCAATTCTTTTAAGCCTGCTGATATCTCTGATTATATACTTGTTCAGGAAATAAACCGGTACAAATAAAAAGAGCGGCATGTCAGCCGCTCTTTTTAATGAAAATTATGATTTGCCAAGCAATGCTTTTATTTGCTTTACATATTCGGATTTGTGTGTTAATCCTACATACCTGTTTGTTACATTTCCCTGCTGATCAATAATAAAGGAAGTGGGGATAGCCTGGATATTTCCGTAATCCATAGCAATCTGCTCATTGCCAAAAATAACGGGATAGTTTATTTTATATTCCTGCATAAATGGTTTTACATCATTAACAGTACCGGAAACCTGGTCAAGAGATATTCCAATAACCACCAGCTTATCTTTATACTCGTTCTGCAATTCAACTAAATCAGGCACGCCCATACGGCAGGGTCCGCACCATGTAGCCCAAAAGTCAAGAATAACTATTTTGCCGCTATAGTCCGATAATTTTACATCTTTGCCATCAGTGCTTTTCAAATTAAACTCGGGTGCTTTTGGTTTAACCTGGTTGCTGTTTATTTCTTCGGCTGGTATCTCTTCTTTTACTAAATCTTCTTCAATTACTTCAACCTCAGCGTTGTCATTTTTAGGGGTACATCCATAAATAATAACTGATGAAAAAAGCAGAAGAAATAAAAATTGAACACTTTTCATTAGAACTCCTAATTATTTGCTTGAATCTTTGATTTGAATTTCTGCAGGCACATCGGCATTTAATTTTTCCTGCAGGTTTCCGGGATTAAAACCCGGCGGGAATGGTCCAATTTCGGGTACTTCCCTCGTATTATTAATTATAAAAAATATGATAAGGACAACAATAATTGCTGTTGTCCAGACAGTATTTTTATACCGGGGATCTATTAAATGCTTTTTCTCCGGCTGTTTTTTGCCTATCTGTCTCTCTTTTGGGTTACTTCTTTTTTGTGCCATTGTTTTGTTAGATGTTTAATTTAGTTTTTGGATTCGGGCAAAGTTACCAAAAAACAATCTCTATCAGAAATATTTTTGATAACATTTTTTACACAAAACTATAAAGAAGGTTTCATATTTTGTCAGGATTCTGCATAGATGGCAAAAATAAGTGATTAAATGACTAAATAATTCAACTTCAATTAAATAACTCTATCTGTTCTGATGTTTTTCGACGGAAAAGATCTGTGGTAAGGTCAAAACGCGGCTTGTTTAGGCCGTATTTTTTACAGGAAATTTTAAAAAGTTTGTGAATTGCCTCAGCAATTTCTCCCTCACCAGAAAATCTTTTCCCCCATTCAGCACTGCTTAATTTTCCACCCCTTACATCTCTTATCCTGTTAAGAATTTTCCCTGCCTTCCCCGGGTATTGTTTATTAAGCCAGTCCACAAAAAGGTCTTTGTTTGCATATGGAAGACGTACTATAATATGCCCCGCATAAGAGGCTCCTCTTAGAGATGCTTCTTTAAGTATTGCGGGAATTTCCTCATCATTTAACCCGGGAATTATTGGGGCAACATTTACACCTGCCGGTATATTGTTTTTTACCAGTTCTTCAACCGTTTTTAACCTGAGTTGAGGAGTGGCTGTTCTTGGCTCCATATTACTTGTAAGCTCTTTATTAAGGGTTGTAATGCTTATAGTAACAGTTGTAAGATTTAATGCAGCAAGTTCCTGCAGAATGTCTATATCCCTTAATACCAGGCCGTTTTTTGTGATAACAGAAATGGGATGCCTGTAATCAAGACAGGTTTTAAGTATGCCGCGTGTAATTTTTAACTTTCTTTCCACCGGTTGATAGCAGTCAGTATTACCTGAAAGAACAATTACATCGGGTTTGTAGCTCTTTTTTTGAAAAGTTTTTTCAAGCAGTTGAGGAGCATCTTCTTTAACCATTATTTTAGTTTCAAAATCAATACCCGAAGAAAAACCGAGATACTCATGAGATGGCCGCGCATAGCAGTAAATACATCCATGTTCACATCCCCTGTAGGGATTTATAGAATAATTAAATCCAAGATCATCACTGTCGTTTACGGCAATAATGGTTTTGGAGTTATCCTTAAAAAAAATGGTCGGAATTTTTCTCTCAGGGAAATTTTCATCCTCAAAAACTTCATCAGTATTTTCGTCATAACTGATTGTTAGTTTTTCAAACCTGTTTTTAGGATTAAGTTTAGCGCCTCTTCCTTTTAGAGTATTATGCATAAAAAATTACCGGTAAGTGTAACAAGAAGATAGTAATTTTCGAAATACTTTAAACAGGTAAAAATTTTTTCTGTGAGGTGTTGGTTGATAAAATCAACCGGGCGAGGATTGCCCGGCTAAATAATTTCTTGCAGTATTACTGTTTTCTTTTTATTCTGTATGCAATATAAGAACCGCCTACAACAACAAATAATGATCCGGCAAAAACAGATAGTGCGGAAAATACTAAAGTGGATAATTCCATTTTTTGGCCCTCCCAAAAAATTAAAAATAGTTTTAAGATTTAAGCATTTACAGATTCTGAATTACCCCAACTCAAAATCTTTTCTTCACAGAACCCGGATCAAAAATAACCTTTGATTTTCTAATAGTAAAGAAATTAAACAGGAAAACAGCGTTAAAATGGAATATTTTCGCTAAATGGTTTTTTATATCGATGAGTGACCCCAAAAGAAGTATCTGTAAGACAAAAAAAAATAGAAGAAAACATATTTGAATGTGAAGGAATGCAGACTTTTTGATAAGCTGGGAAGCTGCCGGTTAAATTACCGCTAAAACTCTATCGAAAAGATATGGCTGTTATAACTTTTTAGCTCTATATATAAACCGATTGAAGCAATTTCCGATGCTGAGCGGGAATATTTTTTTTCGGTTAACAGATCTGTTAAGACAATTTTTTGTTTATTGGTTTCAGACTCAAATTTTAATCTGCACTGGGCTGCAGAACCGGAATAATTTATAACAACCACTAACAGGCGGTTTTCATGTCTCCACTGCCATGATAAAAAATTTTCATAACTTGTATTTAGCGGATCAAGCTGCAGGGGTTCCAGAAGTTTCCATTCACCTTTTTCAAAAATTTCATCTTTTGTAATCTGCAAAAGTTTATTATAGTATTTGCTTACAGTTGATGAAACTCTTTCAGCAGGTTCCCTGCATAACTGCACTGGCAGCTTTACTCTCCGGCCTGTAAACTGGCCATCATAGTAAAGCTTCATTCCCATAACAGTACTAATTACAGTTGCAGCCGCAAGCGACCTGTTTTTGCTAAATGCTGTTACGGCTCTCTGCTCATCATGATTTTCAATAAACCTGACGGATTTTTCCTGGAAAGACTTTCCTGCAGTAAGGTGCGCTTTAATACCGCTTATATCATTCAGCAGCAGACGCTCCAGCAAACGTTTATCGTACGTATAGTTAAAACCAAGCTGCTGAAGCTCCCATTCCAAACCCCAGTAAACTTCTGCAATAAAAAGAAAATCTTCCTTCTTACTCCTGACCTGCTGTATACTTTCTTTCCAGAATTCTTCCTGCGGCTTCTGAATATTATATTTGTTGTGTATACCTATCCATGTATTATAAAAAACATTATTCATCGGCAGCATTGCCATATCGCATCTTACGCCATCACATAATTCAGTTACTTCTAAAAGTATTTCATTCAGCCGGTCCCTTGCCGGCTGTGCAAAAACATTAACCTGAACCGTATCAGTCCATGCAGGAAAAACCGGGTCTCTGCCGTGAGCAAAAACCTTATCATCAACTTTAAAGAATGTAAATGAATCTTTTTGCAGTGATTCTTCATCAGCCTGTAAAAAAATTTCCGGATTTGTTTTAAGATAGGCTGTTCCTGCACCAAAATGATTAGGAATAAAATCAAGAATCAGTTTTATGCCCAGTTTATTCAATTCACCTTTTAATTTTAAGAGGTCTTCCTTGCTGCCTAGCAGTGGATTAATTTCATAAACATCAATGGAATAAGGTGATCCAAAAACATCGGCTCTCTCCCAATCTGCCAAAGCTTTTGAATAGGATGCAGTTAAATCATTAGAGAAGCAGTATTGGTCAACAATATCAGGACATGTTTTCCAGATACCCATTAACCAAACCAGGTTTATCCCCTTTTCTGCCAGATCTTTAAAGTAGCTTAACGGAACATCTGCAATAGTAGTTTTTTCCCCAAACTGCCTTAACCAAACTCTTGTATTTATTTCATATAGTTTAGGATTTAAGAGCATCTAGCATAAACTTTCATATCATTCCTTTAAGTACAAATAAATGATATACAAAAATAGGAATGTTTCCCTTAATTTCCTGAGAAGGGCATCATATTATATCAAAAAGAAAAACTGTTTTTCTTACTTCGGATTTATCTCTATTTCTTTGTCTATCAGCCATTCTAAAGTTCCCCATACGGGATTTATTTTTGCAGCCGGGTATTTGGATGAACCGGGGGTCTTATTTCTTATTTGATCTAAAGTTTCTGCTTTATCTTTGCCTGTAACAAGAAAAGATATTTCGGCCGCATTATTTATAATGTCATAAGTTAATGATATTCTGTTTTGGCCGGAAACGGGATGGACGCCGGTCCCGCAGATATTACCCGCTGTCTTAATAAGGTCCGAGTTTGGAAATAATGAAGCTGTGTGGCCATCGGATCCCATTCCAAGTAATATCCAGTCAAACACCGGCAGATTATTTTTAACAGTCAGGTGCATTTTTATATCTTCGGCATACCTGTGAACTTCATCTGAAGGATCTTCCTCACCCCTTATCCTGTGAATATTTTCAGCAGGTATATTTACTTTATCCAAAAGTATTTTTTTTGTCATCCCGTAATTGCTTTCATCGTCTCCCGGAGGAACGCATCGTTCATCCACCCAGAATATGTGGAGAAATTCCCATGGTATTCCCTGCTGAAAAGGTTCCTCTGACAATCTGTTAAATAAAAGCTTCGGGGTGCTTCCCCCAGAAACTGCAAGATTAAATTTCCTGTTAACCTGTGATCCCTTTTTAACAGCAGATAATAGCCTATGAGAAACGGCCTCTGCTATTTCTCCGGGGGTGTTAAATATTTTTATATTCATATACCTTTAATGCATTTTTTATAATTCGCAATACAATCCGTCATCAGTCAGGTTTTTACATGGATACCGCCACTCCTGTTTATTATTCTCAAATAAATGGAAGGATTCCATGGGGCCCCAGGTGCCGGCAGGATAGCCATAAATTTTTATTGCCGGATTATTTTTCCAAGCTTTTAATATAGGGTCAACAAATCTCCAGCATGCTTCAACTGCATCACCCCTTGCATAAAGAGTAGAATCCCCAAGCATACAATCAAGCAGAAGCCTTTCATAAGCAGAGGGCAAAAAAGTATGTATAATATCAGCATAGTGAAAATCCATATTAACAGTATTTATTTTAAATCCTGCCCCGGGAACTTTCATCCCGAACTTCAGCAATATTCCTTCATCAGGCTGAATCCTGATAATTAATTGGTTTCCAAATTGTTCATTACCATCTTTATTAAATAAATGGTATGGTGTTTCCTTAAAGTAAATAACTACTTCAGTAACGCGGGTAGGCAGTCTTTTACCGGCACGGACATAAAACGGAACACCAGCCCAGCGCCAGTTATCAATATAAAATTTCATTGCTGCATAAGTTTCTGTGCGTGAATCTTGTGCAACATTCTCTTCATCCCTGTAACCCGGTATTTTTTCACCCCTTACTGTTGATTCTGTATACTGCCCCCGTACCACAAATTTTTCAACTTCTTCTTCATTAATCTGCCGGAGTGATTCAAACACTTTTAATGTTTCATTCCTTACCGGGTTAGCGTCAAAAGAAGAAGGCGGTTCCATTGCAATAAACCCAACAAGCTGCAGCATATGGTTTTGTATCATGTCCCTCAGAGCTCCGGAACCTTCATAATACCCGCCCCGCCCTTCTACACCTATAGATTCTGAGGAGGTAATTTCAACGTGGTCAATGAAGTTTCTATTCCACATAGGCTCAAATATTCCGTTTGCAAAACGCAGCACCAGTATATTTTGTACTGTTTCTTTCCCAAGATAATGGTCAATCCTGTATATCTGGTTTTCTTTAAATATTTCATGAAGCTTTTCATTAAGCTCAATTGCGGAATCAAGATCATAACCAAACGGTTTTTCAATAATAATTTTTTTCTTTACGTTATCATCACTGTGGTTTTGCAGGCCAAACCTGCCCAGCGCCTGTGCAATCGTAAGATAAAGCTTGGGCGGGGTTGACAGGTAATAGATAAAATTACCTTTAGTTTGTTTAATTTTATCAAGTTCCTCAAGTTTATCCTTTAAATGAGAATATTCATCCGGATCTTCGGTATCAATAGCCAGGTAATAAATATTCTTTAGAAATTTCTGCAGAAGACCGTCATCAATATTTTTATCATCCGAATACTTCTTTACATCATTGAACATTTTTTTTCTATATTCATCATCAGAATAATGGGTACGGCTTACGCCAAGTACAGCAAAGCTGTCACACATTAATTCCTGTTTATATAGCTCAAACAGCGAGGGAATTAGTTTCCTTTTAGTTAAATCACCCGAGGCTCCGAATATTACAAGAATAGAATTAGCAGGTTTATCCATTTCAGCTCCTGATTAAACTGCAGATATCTTAAAAGTTTAAATTATTAATTGTTAGATAGTTATAATTTACAAAAGATTCTGATATAGTTGAACTATTTATTAAGTTTATTGGAACAAATTAATTTTTATACAACCATGAAACAGACTATTATCCTTTGGATGGGCGCATTCGTTATAGTATTTCTGGCAGGCTACCTGAACAGCGTAATTAGCGGAGATTACCCGGTAACCGGTACTATAGGTATCGATGCTCAAAAAGTGTCTTACAGATTTGATAAAAAATATTATACCGGGGATAGTTACAAAGTACTTGTAAGAAGCGATATTAAAGACCTGGATGCAGAAGTGCAGTGGAAAAGAAGATATGATAAACAATGGAATAAAATTGAAATGAAACAATCGGGGGATTTCCTGTCTGCCAATCTCCCAAAATTTAATATAAATGATGTTGTTGAATACAGGGTAATGGTACAAAGAGACAACAGAACTTACCTGCTGCCGGCAAATAAACCAGTTGTTATGGAGTTTTCAGGGAAGGCTCCAAAAACAATTACAGTGGTTTATTACCTGACATTGTTTGCCGGACTTCTTTTTAGTACACGTACCGGGCTGGAATATTTCAAAGAAAGGGATAAAATAAAAAGATTTGCCTTCCTTACCCTGGCGTTTTTTTTCCTTTATAACTTTATAGCACCTGTAAACACTACCTTCGCTATTGATGCTGCAAATAAAAGCGTGCCGCCAATAACAAAGTTATTTGATATTCAATCCATAGTTTTTCTTCTTTTATGGATAGCCGGAATGTGGGGAGCTTTTAAAGCAAAAAAACCAAAACTGTTTGTACTTATAATTTCCATTCTTACAATTTTGGTTTTTCTGCTGGTAAGAGTATAGATAATAATTAATTCAATAATTTAAGTACCTGATCATGTAACCCGGGTACTGCGGCAATAATACTTTTACCTGTTACAGGATCACCGCCGTGATAGTCAGTTATAACGCCGCCTGCTCCATTAATAATCGGCACTAAAGGAAGCAAATCCCACGGATTCATTATCGGATCAATCATTATATCTGCATAACCTGTGGCAACAAGGTAATATCCATAACAATCGCCCCAGTTTCTGTATAATTTAACTTTATGAATTAAGTTATCGAATTTTTTTGCATCCTGGTATTTTTCAATATGAAGGTGGTCAGTTACAAGCAGAACAGCATTGGAAAGATCATTACACTCCCTTACTTTAACCTGCCTGTTATTTAATTCGGTAGTTTTATTATCTCCCATCAGAAATTCATTTAATATGGGCTGATTTATAACTCCAAGAATGGGCTTCCCTTCTTTTAGTAATGCAATCATAGTTCCAAATGTAACTGTTCCGCTAATAAAGCTTTTTGTTCCATCAATGGGATCCAGGATCCACTGGTATTCAGCCCCCTTATTATATTCCCCGAACTCTTCACCCAGGATACCATGTTCAGGATATTTTTTCATAATAGCAGTCCGCATTATTTCCTCAGCATTTTTATCGGCAATAGTAACAGGAGATAAATCATCCTTGGACTGCGCAATAATACCTGTTCTGAAAAAGCTTTTTATAACCTGCCCGCTTATATTAGCGAGATGCCTGGCAAATATTTTAAATTCCTGTAATTCTTTCATAATCCTCATTTGTTTTTTGTTTGGCAAATTAAAGACTTTGCGGTGATAAAGTAAAACTTCCGGTTAACCTTTGTGCCTTAGCACCCGGAAGCATTATGGTTCTAAAAACATTTTAAGTCCGTTAAGTAATGTTGGCCTCCATACTGTAAATAGTAAATTCCACTTGCAGGATTAAAAAGCTTCTCCAATGCCAAAGTGCCATTCATAATTTTTGAAAAAAGGCCTGTTCCAGATAAATGATTTATCTTTAGGATCATACAGCTTAAAACCAAAATCTATTCTGAACGGGGCAATCTGGGAATAATATCTGAAGCCTATTCCTACAGCTAATGCAACCTCATCAAACCGGAATTGCCCGTAGCCATTCCACACATTACCATAGTCTATAAAAAAAACGGCGCCCAAACTTTCTAGAAATCTTTTCCGGTATTCAAGAGAGCCTTCCAAAAGAAAAGTCCCTCCCTGAAGATCAGTAAGTAGCGAGGCAATAGTTAATGAATCTTCATTTATTTGGGGATATAGTTCCTTTGACCGCCATCCGCGGACTGAATTGCTTCCGCCTGCAAAAAAAGTTCTGTTCCCGGGTATAAGTAAGGCACCGCCTTTAAAAGTCTGTACATACCCTGTTTTTACTTTGGCTGCAAAAACATCCTGCCGGTCCTTTGACAGCGGAAAATAGAAAGAAGAAGCTATTTCTGTCCTGTAAAAAAGTGCAGTTTCTTTAAGGTGGAAGTCAAAACCTGAAGAATCAAAAAGCACTATACCACCCATATTAAATTGAACATTAGAAACAGCAGCTTCATATGTTATAAGAAGGTTATAGCCGGAGGTTGGATAAAAGAAACTATTGGCTTTGGCAGAACCAAGCTGCAGGCCAATGAATGATGTAGTATTAAACTGGTTATATTCCGGAACATATATAATTGAGTCCTCATCATACTGGTTTATTGCTTTATCATCATAAAACTCCAGGTTTAAATAAGGCCTCAACTGATTAATAAAAGTATATGCCGGCATCTCAAATTCAAAAGATGCTTTTGTACCATAAATTTTTTCGTTTTCTCTTCCCCTGGTTGAAACCAGGAAATAATTTTCAAGTGTACCAAATATAGGCTTCTGAAATAAATAGGGCTGTTCAAGTTTAAGATTTACAGATGCATATCCATCAATACTATAATTCTGTCTTGAAAAAAACTTACTGAAATTAAAATTTTGTATATCCTGTGCTGCTATCTCCGTAGTTAATGTCAGTTTCCGTGCATTTCCCAGAAAATTTTTCCTGGAATAACTGGCATTAACTCCAAGATTAAAAACATTTTTTTCACTATTCATAGCAATACCGGGAAGGAATTCATTCATTTTGCCAATGCTGCCCTGAATTTTTAACGGTACTTGATTTCCGGAGGTATCTTTTTTGTCTGCATCAAGCAACAGTGAATTAAACAAACCTGTTCTAACCAAACGTGTCTGACTGTTTCTTATCTTTTCCTTGTTATAATATTCTTCCTTTTTAATGTCAGTCAGTTCTATTAAAAGTTCTTCACTAACATAAGGAGCACCGTCCCCTTTTTTTTCCACTCTTATTTCACTAACCTGATATCTTTCGCCTGTCTGGAAATATATGTCCAGGTTTGCCCTGTTGGAAACAGTATCAATATATATAACGGTACTATCATGTTGAGTAAACATGTAACCCCGGTTCAATAGAATTTCCATTGTGTGGGCAATACTTTGTTCTATTCTGTCCTGCTGATAAAAAAGAGTGGAGTCAATAAGTCTTTCGGCATGTATTCTGAAAATTATATGTTCAGGAACTTTTTCCAGCCCGATATAATTTATTTGTCCTATTTTGGCCTGCCCGTTTTCAGATATATTATAAGATAATACAACTTCTTTATCCGTAGTATCAACCGAATAGCTGTAGTTAAATTTTGCTTTGAAGAAACCGTTTGCATGATAATATGCTCGCAGTGCCTGAAGATCGATTTCAATACTTGAGGAATCGAAATAAACCGGCTCTTTACCAAAGCCTGTAAATGAATTTAAAAACTTATAGAACCACCACGGTGTTTCTTCACTAAAAATAATTGACTGTAACTCGGAAGTAGAAATTGATTTATTTCCGTTAAATTCAATTTTGGTAAGTTCATATAATTCAGGCTGCTGTGCCTTAGTATTAAACACGGCAAGCATAAGAATAAAAGAGAAAAAGAGAAGGCGCACGCCCATTTATTTTTGTAAGTAAGTAATTAGCTGCACAAATATAGATAAAATATTCCTGATTTTTGATTTCAGGATTGGAATTTAATATGGGTCTTAAATGGCATTAAGGAAATATATTGCTGGTGTAAACCCGGAGTCAAATAGCCGAATGGTTAAAACGCTTCCCCTATGCCGAAATGAAATTCCAGGTTCTTAAAAAATCCATTTTTCCAGTTATCCCATATGAAAAGTTTATCTTTCGGATCATAAAACTTAAAGCCAAAATCGAGCCTGAAGGGGGCAACCTGCGTGTAATATCTAAAACCAAATCCAACAGCAAGTGCAAGTTCATCATATCTGAAATCAGCATGACTAAGCCATACATTCCCGTAGTCAAAAAATAAAGCAGTACCAATATTATCCAGAAAGCGGTATCGTATTTCGGTACTTCCTTCAATCAAAAAAGTACCCCCCTTATAATTTACACCGGCAAAGTTCTCTACCCGTGGGGTTCCCTGGGGTATTAAATCATTAGAGCCCCATCCCCTTATAGAACTGCTGCCTCCGGCATAAAAAGTTCTGTTTACAGGCAGGCCGCCATAATCACCATAATAAGGCTGCATATGCCCGCTTTTAAATTTTGCTGCAAATATAAGGTCCCTCTGATGGCCCAGGGCAAGATAGTATGCACTGTTGAATAACACCCTGTAAAAAAGTGCTCCTTGATAAGCATCATCTGTTAGTTTTGAGAAAAGAAAAGGAAGCATGTTTGCATGCTCCATCTGCAGTGAAAGAGCATAACCTTGTGTAGGGAAAAGAATATTATCTGCTGTAGTTTTACCCAGGTCAAATCCTATAATTGAGAGAAGCTTTCTTGAAAGGCTGTCCTGGTTGCTTCTGAAGACCTCATTAGTCTGCTCTATATTATAGTAGGTACTGAAAAAATTAATTAACGTATAATGAGGAAGTTCAAAATCAAAGGTAAGTCTTGATCCGAAACGGGTAAGGTTTATATGCTCCTGTTTTTCAATAACCAGATAATTATCAAGAATTCCATAAATAGGTTCATTAAAAAGATAAGGCTGCTCAAATGTAACCCGTGAATCAAAATAACCAAGCAGTGTAGTATCCCGGAAGGAAAATTTCTTTATTAAATTACTATAGTCTACTTTAAAGATATCCTGCAAACCGAATGAGGCGCTTACAGTCATTTTTCTTGCCCCGCCAAGGAAATTTTTTCTTAAATAGTTAATGCCTGCACCAACATTTAAAGCATTACGCTGATCGTTTAATATTATTTCAGGAGAAAGTTCATTTAGTTCTCCGATGGTCCCATGTATAATCATAGGTATCCTGTTGGCTCTTTTTGCAGAATCAGATAAATTGATATTTATTGAATTAAATAATCCTGTTCTGAAAAGCCTTGCCTGCCCTGTCCTTGTTTCTTCTTTGCTGTATGGTTCATCCTTCTCGAGCCCTGATATTTTCCTGATTACCTCCTCTGAAACTGCTGAGGCGCCTTTACCCTCCTTCTGAACAAACACTGTGTCTATTAAATAAAGTATATCTGTTGTGTAATGAATGTTAAGATCAGCAGTATTAGCTGTTGTATCAATGAAAATAACAGTGCTGTCAAAACGGGCAAACGCGTACCCGCTGTTCTGCAGTATACTGGTGAAGTTACTAATATTCTGCTGTACTTCTTCTTCCACATATCTTTTTGATGAATCTAAAGTAAGATCTGTTTCAATATCTTCAAAAATTCCATAAGGGACAGAATCCATTCCAAAAAAAGAAATTTTACCATAGCTGGATGGCTCACCTTCACTAATATTATATATTAGTTCAATTTCCCTGCTTGAAGTATCAACAAGGTACTCAGACGAAAATGATGCCTGGAAAAAACCGTTTGCCTTATAATAAGAAACCAAAGCAGTAATATCCCGTTCAATATTAGAAGAATCAAAATATATAGGTTCGTCGCCAAAGGGGGTAAATGAATTAATAAACTTCCAGAACCACCATGGTGTTTCCTGTGAATAAATGATTTCACTTAAAACTGATGATGAAATTTCCTCATTGCCTCTGAATTCAATTGTTTGAAGCTCATATTGAGGCTGGTTTTGTGCCATGGTGAGCCCGCAAAACAAGAGTATAAGTATAAATTTAGTACTTCGGGAGAGCATTCTTCAATTATAGTTGATTAAAAATGCAAAGATGCTAAACTTTATACTTGTTTTCAGTATTTCAGGTCAACATCTTTATCAACAACACTAACAGAGGGATAGTCTCTTTTAAAATTGCTTATAAAGAAATTTTTTACCTCAGGACTTGTAATGTTTTCAGATAAGAAAAGAGAAACAGGCTGGCCCGCCTCGGTAAAAAGATGAGCATAATAAGTTTGTTCATTATTATAGTCTATTATGTAAGAAAAAATCTCACCTCCGCCGCTGCCCAGGAAATAATCCTGCGAATTATAATAGACTAATTCATAATTAAATGAAGGAAATTTGATTTTTCTTACAAGGCATTCATTAAATGACCCTTCCAGAATGCCTGTTTGAAATTCCTTTTCAAGGGAGCCGTCATTTTGTTTTAAAAGGTAAAATACAATCCCCCACTCATCCTTGTTCTCAATTTCCGCTCCTGCTGCCACTTCAGCTAAAGTATCCGGATCAAACATTCCGGTATATGCAAATGCTACATTGTTTCCAAGAACCTTCTTTGATTCCTTTAGAACAATTTCAGGATCATTAAGATTAATTTGATCGGCTTGGTTGCCCGGTTCATTTTTATCATCGCATGAAATAAATGCAATGGTACATAAAGACATTATAAAGAAATACCTGATAAAATTATTTGATAACAACTTTGGTTCCCTTTTTTACTACTGAATAAATTTCGTCTATATTTTCGTTTGTTACAGCAATTGAGCCTTCGGTCCAGTTAAATACAAAAGGAAGATTCTTAAATATAGAATTGTATTCTCCTATACCATGAATACCAATTCCGCCGCCAATTGGTGTATGCGAACCGGGGCAATCTTCATAATAGAACTGGAATTTCAACTCATCAAATTCTTTTTGTGAGATAATACCTTTTCTTAAGGCTTCTGTAGCATCTACAAGATTAGGGTAATTTAATCTTAAATATTTATAGTACTTATGAACTGTATCAATGTTGCATATAATATATTCTCCAACAGGAGTAGCATTATCACCTTTCAGTAATTTGGGATTATTTATATTCCTGCCGAAACTTGCTTTGTATGTTTTTATAAGAACCGAATCTTCATACAGACGTAAAGTGTAAGAACGCCTTTCAATTATGATATGGGTATTGTTTAATTCTTTAAAGCCTTTTAATGCCATTGCTTCAGACAAACTTGGCTCTCGTAAATTAAGTATAACACCATAAACAATTACTCCAAAAATAAAAACAATAATTCCGCCGCTGAAAAGTATGATGTTTTTTATCATATTTATATTCAGCAGTCCTTTTATCCGGCTTTCTTTAATCCGGCGGAGTATTTCTTTTATTTTATCAAACATTCATGTAATGCTTCAAGAAGAATGTTTAAATTAAATAAATAAAAAGTAATTTTCTTAAGTTTATAAAAAAACAGGTCATTAAATGAAAAAGGCGGGCAAAACCCGCCAATCTTTGAATTTTTATATCATTATATTTTTGAATTTTTTAATCTAATTAAACTTCCATAATTTCTTTTTCTTTATGCTTCAGAATCTCATCTATCATCTTTACATGTTCATCGGTTAGCTTTTGAACCATGTCCTCACCATCTTTTAACTGATCTTCTGATATTTTTTTATCTTTCTGCTCACGTTTTAAATGATCGTTGGCATCTCTTCTAACATTTCTGATTGCCACTTTTGTATCCTCACCGAATTTCTTTACCAGCTTTACAAAATCCCTTCTTCTCTCTTCATTCAATGGGGGCACAGGAATTTTTAGGTTTGTTCCGTCACTTACAGGATTAAAGCCAAGGTTAGCCTCAAGAATAGCACGCTCCACAGCCGGTACAACTGATTTATCCCAGGGTGTTATAGCAAGGGTATGTGCATCAAGAACAGATACATTTCCAACCTGGCTAAGAGGAGTCATATTTCCATAATACTCAACTTTAATTCCATCAAGCAAGGCGGTAGTTGCTTTGCCTGTTCTAACCTTAGAAAGTTCAGCCCTGAGGGTTTCAAGTGTTTTATCCATTCTTGCCCGGGCATCTTTTAATATTTGTTCCATAAATTCCTCTCGATTAATTAAAAACTAACTTTTATAAAAAGAGAGTGACCAGCTAAACCTTTTCAGCTTCATTGCCAATAACAGTACCTATATTTTCACCTTTAACCAGTTTTACAAGGTTGCCCGGTTTATCCATATTAAACACAATTATTGGAAGATTATTTTCCTGGCATAAGCTTATTGCGGTTAGATCCATTACTCTTAAATTTTTCTTAAGTATATCAAGATAAGTAATTTGTTCAAATTTAAAAGCATCTTTGTTTTTTTCAGGATCAGAATCATAAACACCGTCAACCCTGGTACCTTTAACTATAACATCGGCTTCAATTTCAACTGCTCTTAAAGAAGCAGCAGTATCGGTACTAAAATATGGATGCCCCGTACCTGCGCCGAATATAACAACCCTTCCTTTTTCAAGGTGCCTTATTGCTCTTCTGCGGATATACGGTTCGGCAATTTCTTCCATATGTATCGAGCTCATTAACCTTGTATAAATTCCTTTGTGTTCAATTGCATTCTGAAGAGCAAGCGAATTTATTACGGTAGCAAGCATTCCCATCTGGTCGCCTGTAACCCGGTCAATTCCCTGGTCGCTTGCATTAAGGCCCCTGTAAATGTTTCCGCCTCCTATTACAATACCAAGTTCAACGCCCAGCTCGCGTACTTTTTTAACCTCGCCGGAAAAGAAGGTAAGAACGTCAGGATCAATACCAAACCCCTTTTTTCCCATCAAAGATTCACCGCTTAGCTTTAGTAAAACTCTTTTATACTTTAATTCACTCATATATTTTCTTTTTGTGTGGGATTAATATAAAAAAAGGTCTTAATATTATTAAGACCTTTTACAAATTATTATTTACTCTCATCACTGAGGTGGAACCTGCGGAAGTGTATTATCTTAGCCTGAGTTCCGTGTTTTGAATTGAATTCTTTTATAAGATCGCCAACTGATTTGGCATTATCCTTAATAAATGCCTGCTCAACAAGGCAGTTTTCCTGGTAATACTTATTAAGTTTGCCGGTTGCAATCTTCTCAAGAATATTTTCAGGCTTTCCTTCTTTACGGGCAAGTTCTTTATATATTTCTATTTCCTTATCAATAAGATCTTTCGGTACTTCTTCCCGGTAGGTACATAAAGGCTTCATTGCAGCAATCTGCATAGCAATGTCTTTGCCCAGTTCAGCCATTTCATCGGCAGCCTTAGTTACATTGTCAATTGTAACCAGTACTCCCAGCTTTGAACCAAGATGAACATAGCCAACAACCACGCCGTTTTCAGCAGTATCAATGGCAAAACGAGAAACCTGGATCTTCTCACCAACTTTACCCATTACTTCGTTCAGCTTTTCATTAACAGCAGAATCTCCAAGTAAAGCATTTACATCCGCCGGTTTATTTTTGGCAACTGTTTCCAATACAAGGTTTGCGAATGATTTAAAATCATCGCTGTTGGCAACAAAATCAGTTTCACAATTTACTTCAACAATAACACCTGTTTTTTTATCATCAGAAACATGAGTTAACATAAGGCCTTCATTTGCACTTCTTTCGGCACGTTTTGCTGCAACAGATGCGCCTTTTTTACGTAATATCTCAATAGCTTTCTGGATGTCACCATCGGCTTCGGTAAGGGCTTTTTTGCAATCCATCATGCCCGCACCGGTTTTTTGTCTTAATTCATTAACTAATGAAGCAGTAATTACCATAATCTTTTTTCCCTTTTTTAGATTTTTTTAGCGGGTTCTTCAGCGTTTTCCTGTTCTTTTTCTTTCTTTGACCTTTCGCTTTCAGCCGCCTCTTCTGCTTTGTGTTCCTTAGCCCTGACACTTCCTTCAAGAACAGCGTCAGCCATTATTTTAACAATCAGCTCAACTGTTTTTACGGCATCATCATTAGCCGGAATAACATATTCAACTTCATCAGGATCGCAGTTTGTATCAACAACAGCAAACACTGGAATATTTAACCTGTGAGCTTCTTTTATAGCAATTGATTCTTTTTTAATATCAACTACAAACATAGCGCCGGGGAGCCTTGACATGTTTTCAATGCCTTCAAGAACTTTTTTAAGTTTATCTTTTTCCCTTGTTAAAAATAATCTTTCCTTCTTCGTAATCTTATCAAAAGTACCGTCTGTTTCCTGTTTCTCTATATTGTTAAGCCTTTTAATGCTTTTTCTTATAGTAGAAAAATTTGTAAGCATACCGCCAAGCCATCTTTCACTTACCCAGTTTGAATCGCATCTTCTTGCTTCTGTTTCAATAACATTTTTAGCTTGTTTTTTAGTACCTACAAAAAGGACCCTTTTACCATCAGATACCAGCTTGCTTAAGGTTTCTGCGGTAGAAATAATCTGTTCCTGGGTTTTTTTAAGGTCAATGATGTGAATCCCGTTTTTTTCCATGAAGATATAAGGCTTCATTTTAGGATTCCAGCGGCGGGTTAAATGCCCGAAATGTGCTCCAGCTTCAATAAGCTGAGTTAATTCAACTTTTTTCACTTTTTACTCCTGTTTTTCTCCCGCCTTCGGCGGGATCTTCTATTTCCTTCTTCTTTACCTTTCATCCCTTTATTGCGGGGACACAGGAGGTAAATCAGGAAATATGTTTTATTAATTTGCGAATTATCGGATTGCCGAATTACCGGATTCAAACAGGTAATTTGTAATCAATTAATTCACATATACATTTATTTTCAATTGTTTTGAATTCGCGAATCCGGTAATCACTATTTTTTGAATTCGGTAATTCGTGAATCCGGTAATTCGCCAATTTCTCTTATCTCTTAGAGAACTGGAATCTCTTCCTTGCTTTAGGCTGACCATATTTTTTACGTTCAACCATCCTGGGATCTCTTGTTAAAAATCCTTCCGCCTTTAATTTAGGCCTGAAGTCAGGATTTATTCTTATTAAAGCTCTTGCTATTCCCAGCCTTATTGATTGTGCCTGGCCGGTAGTTCCTCCGCCGTTAACATTAACCAGAACATCATATTGTCCTAAGGTTTCAGTAACTTTAAAAGGATTAAGGATATCTTCCCTGCTTAATAATTGTGGAAATGCTCTTTCAAATTCTTTACCGTTAACGGTTATCTTTCCGTTGCCGCTTCTCAAAATTACTCTTGCTACGGATGTTTTTCTTCTGCCTACGTTAATCTGGTCTGCCATTATTTCTCCGTTAAACTAATTAATTCAGGTTGCTGAGCCTTATGAGGGTGATTTTCACCGGCATATACCTTAATCTTTTTCATTAACTGCCTGCCTAATCTTGTTTTAGGAAGCATGCCTTTAACTGCATTTTCAACAATAAATTCAGGTTTCTTAGCCATCACATCTTCATATTTCTGAACTTTTCTGCCGCCGGGGTACAATGAGTGGTGGGCATAAGTTTTTAGCTGCTCCCTCTTACCGGTAACTTTAATTTTTTCAGCATTTATAACAACTACAAAACCGCCCGTATCGGCATTTGGAGTAAAGGTAGCTTTGTTTTTACCGCGGATAATAGTAGCAACTTTTGATGCCAGTCTGCCAAGTACCTGATCAGTTGCATCCACAACATACCATTTCCTGTCAGATTCAGCAGTGGTTATAAACCTGGTTAATTTTTCCTGTTTCACGTAATTTTCCTCCGAAACCTGTAACATTTTCAAAAAGAGCCCTTAAATTAACTTTAAAGGTGAAAAAAGTCAAGGAAGGAAGAGGTTATTAATTTGGGGAGTTATAAGATTAATAATCCTGAGGAAGACCTTTACAAATAGATGGGGGATATTCCTTCATGAAGACCACAGAAATGGCTATTGCAAATGTTTGAATAAAAAGGTAGCTTTGATAAAAATCAGAAGCATTTATGGACAATTATTTAACACGGATTACTATAAATCCAGATATCTGCCATGGAAAACCATGTATTAGGGGAATGCGCTGGCCTGTAGAAGTTATTCTTGATATGCTTAGCGCAGAAATGAGTATTGATGAAATAATAACTGATCACCCTGAATTGGAACGTGGGGATATTCTGGCTAGTCTTCAATATGCTAAACTTTTAGCTTCCGGAAAATCATTAAAAGAAGTTGCATAATGAAATTTCTTTGTGATGTTCATTTACCCAAAAAACTCATTCAGCTTTTTAATGAACATAATATAGAAGCAATTCATGGAAGTACAATTTTAGATGGTTGGCAAACAAAAGATTTGGATTTTTGCAGATATGCCGACGAAAACAATTATATTATGGTTACTAAAGATAGTGATTTCCGCAATTCTCATTTTCTTCAAAATACTCCTCTTCAGCTTGTAAAAATCAATCTCGGAAATATCAGCAACAATAACCTTCTTTCAATTTTTGAAAAATATTTATCAGCGTTTGAAAAAATATTTGAGAACAAGATAGCATATATTGAAGTAAATAAAGAATCGATTACTGTATTAGTACGATAGTAATCCTAACAGTTCCAACCCTTCCCAGCCTTCCCTTTTCCGGGGGACAAGGGAACGAGTAAAACAGAAATTCTTATTTAATATATCCATTCCCCGTTTATCACAATCCATGACAGCCAAGCAAAAATTTAATCTACTGCTTTTCTAACTTCCCCGGTTGTCACGGTCCATACCGTGACAAAAGATAACACTCCTAAGAATCGTTCGGGATGTAATTTTGTTTCTGCTGAGGAATCAGCGCCAAAGCCTAACATTTATCATTCTACCTGCTGTCAAGGATTGGTCCATGACAGCCATGATAACAGTTCCGACCCTTCCCGGCCTTCCCTTTTCCAGGGGACAAGGGAAGGAGTAAAACAGAAATTCTTATTTAAACATATCCATTCCCGGCATTTCCATTTTTTGGTAGCCGGCAGGCGGTGTAAATAAATCTGCAGAGAGTGATTCCTGCTCAATTGATGTAACTTCATAACGGCTTTTTTCTTCACCGTCATTATTCCTGTTAATTATCAGCATTGGAAAATAACCGGAGGATTCAATTTCAGACTGCCACCCCGATTTACTACCGCCCCCCATTGGATTATCCATAAAAAGAAATCCGCCTAAATCAATTGCAAGCCATGATTCGGTTATTCCTTCATCACCATTATAGACCCATTTTTCACACAGGTAACCGTTTATTTCCTTTGCTTCACCGGTAGGCTGAATTCTGTTTAAGCCGACCTCTGAATTATTTTGTTCAACAGCAGTGAACATACCCTGCGCAGGTACTTCCATGTATATTTCATCTGCAGGTATAACCATGTATATTTTTTTGCCGGCCATATCGATAATTGAGAACTGGGAAATTTCTTCTCCCATTTCAAATCTCATTTTATTGTCTTTTAAATAGTATTCTATAATTGAGGATTCATCATCCTGGGTTACTTTTATATTTACTTTTCCTTCAAATTTTTTTTGTGCATTAACATCAGCCGGA
>JAWOJF010000348.1:0-14757 GCA_046481785.1 Ignavibacteriaceae bacterium
GGCTTTAGCCACAATTTGCCTTAATTGTGCGTGTCCCGACCCTTCGGGGGCTAAAGCCAAAAATATTTGGAATCCTAAACCACGACATAAATGTCGTGGCAATAAATAAACAGTCTCTTTCAAGGAGAAGACATTTAAATTATTAGTTATGCAACAGACCCTGAAGCCTGGGGTTAATACACCTTTATTCACCACTTTCTACTTTTCGCACAATCTCTGCGAACCTGCCTGCCAGTAGAGGCTGGGGCAGGGATTAATGTTTTTTATTGCCGACTGCGGACTGCCGACTGCCGGCTGGGGACTGAATCGTAAATCAAAAAAACCAAAATCTAAAATCCTTTCCCTTTTCCCTTGTATTTAGTCCTTTTTCTTTTTAAATAGTGCCTGATTTTTCAGGAGTTTAGATGAAATTTAAATCCGCCCTGTTTTTTTTCTTTTTTATTGCCTTTCAGGTTGTAGTTTTAAGTCAGCAAAACACATATGAATTTATGAGAATTGATATGAGTCCGCGTGCCGGAGATCTAGCCGGAAGCTTTGTCTCAAATAATGATGATCCTTATGTTATTTTTTACAATCCCGCCGGAATAAATTTACTAACTGAAAATCCGGTTTCTTTCTCATTTGTAAAACACCTGCTTGATATTAACCTTGCCAGCATTTCGTATTCAACTGATTATGAAGATTATGGAAGATTTGCTGCAGGTATTAAATATATCAACTACGGTAGTTTTCAGGGAGCCGACGAAGTTGGAAATAAACTTGGTGAATATGGTGCGGGTGAGGTTGCTTTTATAATCGGCTATGGCAATAGTCTGGATGAAAATTTTTATTATGGTGCAAATGTAAAGTTTATATATTCAGGTATAGAGGAGAGGTCATCAACGGCATTAGCTCTAGATCTTGGGCTGCATTATTCAATTCCCGGCGAAATGATGAATATAGGATTTTCTGTACTGAATATAGGCAGTCAGCTTTCTTATTATATAAACACAAAAGAAGATCTGCCGCTTGATGTTGTGCTTGGTGTTTCAAAAAAATTAGAACATCTGCCGCTCAGGCTTTCTGTTGATTTTCATAAGCTTAATGAAGAGAGAGATGATATTGCCCAAAGATTTAAAGCATTTTCTGTTGGCGCTGAGTTTACATTAAGCAGAGTGCTTACACTTAGACTTGGTTATGATAATGAAAAAAGAAATGAACTTAAAATCGGTAATTTTGCAGGTATAGCAGGTTTTAATGTAGGCTTTGGAGCAAATATCTCAGCATACCATTTTAGTTACGGCTTCTCTTCAATGGGAGCTATAGGCAGCTTACACAGGATAGGCATAACCACAAATATTTAAATTTTTACAGGGACATGCAGGCAGCATGTTCCTGTTAGTTTTTATCACCCTTCTTTCATCCGCTTTTGTAATTATCAAATTCATAAAAAATTATTAAGATCATAAAAGAATCAGGCTGTTTTAATAAAAAATATTTGAATTTTTATACGTAATGCAGTCCGCTTTTTTGGTTTAATTATTGAATCTTATTTTTGTTTATTAATCATTGAAATTTATTATGAAGAATATTTTACTATCTGTTTTCATGCTGATTATGTTCTTTATTCAGCAGGGCTTTTCACAATCCGTAATAAAATATAATAACCAGGATTTATTTTTAAGCGGTGTTAATCTTGCGTGGGTAAGTTATGCAAATGATATTGGTCCCCAGGAAACTGCGTATAACCAGTTTGCAGACGTTATGCTTGCAGTGCATGACAGCGGCGGAAATTCATTGCGATTTTGGATGCATACTGATGGGACTGCAAGTCCCGCTTTTAATGATACAGGACTTGTAACCGGGCCGGGTGAGGGAACAATTCAGGATATGAAAACAATTCTGGATCTGGCTTGGGAGAGAGAAGTTGGAATGAAGCTTTGCCTCTGGTCTTTTAATATGCTGGAAAAATCAAAAGATTCTGTTGTATTATACCGTAACAGGAAGATGCTTGAAGATATTGCTTATACTATAGCATATATAAATAACTGTCTTATCCCAATGGTAGATTCTTTAAAGGGGCATCCTGCAATTATTGCATGGGAAATATTTAATGAACCGGAAGGAATGAGTAATGAATTCGGCTGGTCTCATACGCACCACACCGCAATGGAGAATATTCAAAGATTTATAAACCTATGTGCGGGGGCTATTCACCGGACTGACCCTGCGGCACTGGTTACAAACGGTGCCTGGAGTTTCCAGGTTATGACAGACGTACCTGCTGCTCCTGCCAAAGCCGGTGCAGATATATCAAAAATGACAAACGCTGAAAAAGAACTAATGGAAAAGATTTTCATTCAGAAGTATGGCTGGGCTATGTTTGCCGAAGAAATTATTGCGCATATTCAAAAAGTATCACAAGTGCAAAATATGAATTATTATTCCGATGAACGGCTAACGGGGGCAGGGGGTGATCCTGACGGTGTACTTGATTTTTATTCTGTTCATTATTACACCCAATTGGGAACAAATTATTCTCCCTTTAACCGGTCTTATTTATCATGGGGCCTGAATAAGCCTGTTGTTGTGGGGGAATTTGCTATGGCTGAAAACCATAATGTTCTGCCAAGGACAGATATGATTATGCGGTTATACCAAATGGGTTATGCGGGTGCTATGCCATGGTCATGGACAGATATAAATTTTTCTGCAAGAGCAGATGTACTCTCTGCTATGAGAGTTATGTGGAATAATTACCGGGAAGCTGTTGATGTAAATGGCATAAGCGGAGAATGGCCAAATATTACTATTATAAATCCTGAGGAAGGCAGCGAATTTCCCGGGAATTCAGATATCACTATTGAAGCTGAAGCTGATGATAGTGACGGACAAATTATACTTGTTGAATTTTTTGTTTCAGATACAATTAAAATCGGAGAGAGAGATACACTCCCATTTTCCATCACATGGGAAGATGTGCCGGATGGTAATTATGTCCTTTCTGCAATTGCTGAAGATGATAAAGGAAATAAAAGGACTTCCGGCAGAGTTAGAATAAAGGTAGGCGAACCGGCTTATACACGTATGGAGGCAGAGAATACACCAAGAACAGGATCAGGGATGGCAGTGGTAGCTAATCCGGCTGCCAGCGGCGGAAGGTATCTTGAAATGCGGACACAGTCAGGTACAGTTACATGGAATTTGCCGCACGTTCCGGCTGCGGGCAATTACGAAATTGTATTTGGTGCAAGGTTATCCTTTGACCGTCCGAAGAACCAGTTTATAAATGTAAACGGCCAGAGGGTTACCGAACTGGTATTTGATAATACCGTTAATACATGGTTTGAAAAACCTTTAATGGTTGATCTTGCTGAGGGAGCTAATACAGTTCAGATGGAATTATCATGGGGGTGGATGGATGTGGATTATCTTGCTGTCCCAACAGAGTTTGTTGTAGCCGTTGAAGAAAATCATGCTGCTCCATCAACATATTCTCTTGAGCAGAATTATCCTAATCCGTTTAATCCTGTAACCAGTATGCAGTATGCAATAGGCAACAGGCAGTTTGTAAAACTAAAAATATATGATCTTCTTGGAAGGGAAGTAGCAGTAGTAATTAATGAAGAGAAGGCACCCGGAACATACACAGTAAAATTTGATGCCTCAAATCTTGCCAGCGGAACATATTTTTACAGTTTAACTGCCGGGGATTATATTTCTGTAAAAAAGATGATGGTTTTGAAATAGAAAATTCAAAGATTGAAAGATTCAAAGATTGAAAGATTCAAAGATTGAAAGATTCAAAGATTGAAAGATTCAAAGATTGAAAGATTCAAAAACCGGGTTCCGGTAAACGGAACTGGGGTTTTATTCATAAAATAACGAAATTCTGACCTCCGACCTCTGTTCTCCGATCTCTGACTTCTTTCCTCCGTCCTCCGACCTCTGACCTCCGTTCTCTGACTTCTGTTCTCCGTCCTCCGACCTCCGCCTTCTGACCTCCGACCTCTGTTCTCTGACTTCTGTTCTCCGTCCTCCGACCTCCGACTTCTGACCTCTGATCTCCGCCTTCTGATTTCTGATCTCCGATCTCTGACTTCTGTCCTCCGTCCTTCGCCTACTTGATACCCAGTTCTTTGCACATCCTGTAAAAGTTAGACGGCGCCATGCCGAGTTTTTCTGCGGCGCTTGAATCTGAGCTTGATATACTTCTTACATATTTAAAATATTTTACCCGGAATAATCTTTCCATATCTTTTAACGGCAGCACTTGTCCGGAATATAGATCTTCAAAATTAGTTTCTTCCTTCAGCATAATATGGTTTCTTAAAATCATTGGATTGCTGATATCCTTTGCAGTAATTGTTCCGGCGCTGTTTATGATAAGCCTTTGAACAACATTTCTTAATTCCCTTACATTGCCGGGCCATTTATAATTAAGTAGTATTTCATAAGCTTTTTCTTCAACATCGGGCCTTTGCACTTCCATATCCCTGCTGAAATAATCAAGAAAATGATTGAACAGGAGCATAATATCTTCACCGCGTTTTCTTAGAGGCACAATATCAAGAGGAACAACATTAAGCCTGTAATACAGGTCTTCCCTGAACTTACTGTTCATTACTTCATTAGCAAGATTTTTATTGGAAGCTGCAATAATTCTTACATCAACATTTATTTTACCTGTCCTGCCTATCTTTTCAATTTCACCTTCCTGAATTACACGAAGCAGTTTTACCTGTGCCGGCAGAGGGAGTTCAGCAACCTCATCAAGGAAAAGGGTACCGTGATTTGCTACTTCAAAGAGTCCGGGTTTGCTTGTATTAGCGCCGGTGAATGCGCCTTTCTCATAGCCGAACAATTCGCTTTCTATCAGGTCTGCTGGAATACTGCCGCAGTTAATTGGAATAAAGTTTTCATACTTCCTTTTACTTTTAAGATGGATATTCCATGCAACAAGCTCTTTGCCGGTTCCGGAGGCTCCGTTAACAAGAATGTTTACTTCACTCTTTGCATACTTCTCAATACTGTCCTTTAACTGCAGCATCGGCTCAGATTCGCCTATAATTCTTTTCAGCTCCAGCAGACTTTGAATGTTTTGTGTAAGCTTTTTATCAGATTTAAGTTTATATCTTTCCAGCCTTTTCTTTTCAAAAGCATTAAAAATGCTGAGAATGAAATCGGTGGGCTGATAAATATAATCTTCAATATTACTGGGATATTTTGTGCAATACCAGAATGCTCCTGCTCTCAGGAGGCTGTTGGCAAAATCATAATTGGTTATGTTGATTGTCATCTTTGTAATAACAATTATCTGTATAAACTGGTCATAATTCTTAATCTGAGTTATAAGCTCTTCACCCTTAAGTCCGCCCGATATCTGGTAATCGAGTATAACAATATCATACTGATCGGGGTGTTCCTTTATTAATTCAAGGGCAGCCCTGCCGTTGGATACAACATCGAGTACCCTTATCCGGGTATCATAGTAGCTTAAAGTTTTTTTAACTCTTTTAACATCAAACTCTTCATCCTCAATCAAAAGAATATTTATTTTATCAGTTCTTTCCATTATAAAGCTTTCCTGTTTTTTATTCTGATTGTAAAAACGCAGCCATATTCTTCAAGATTTTCAGCATCAAGTTCCCAGCCGCATCTGCCTACAGCCATCTGGTAAGCTATAAAGCATCCGTAGCCCGAATTGGCCCCATCAATTTTTTTAGTTGATTCATTTTCAAGAAATATTTTTTTAATCCCCTTCTCTCCTTTTTGCAGCAGTTCTTCTTTTATCCCAACACCGTTATCCGATATTGTTATTGTTGAAGAGTTATCTTCTCTGTTGAATATTGTTTTAATATTGATTTTAACTGACCTCTTATTTCCATGGTCAATGCTGTTCTGTATCAGCGGCTCCAGTATTTCCCATACAACAAATTCATTTATATTTACAAACGGCATTGATTCATCAAGGTCTAGGTTAAAGTCAAACATTTCGTTTTTACTGGAAATCCTAAGAAAGATATGTCTTACAATAAACCTTACACAATCATTTATGCTGGTATGAAACATAGGATTAATAATGGTATTAATCTCATGATCGTACCATTTCATATCATAAATAATGCGGGAAATGAAATTTGAATAGGTTATTACGCGCCCCTTAAGATCGGTCAGATTTTCATTATTCATCTGCCGGACATCTTCCTTTATAAACCCTATTATTTTTTCAGCCTTATGGTGCGTATGATAAATCCTTTTTGTAAACAGGGATTCTTTTTCAAACCTTATTTGTTTCTTAATATTCTCTTCATGCTCTTCAAAGAATTTTTCCTGGGCTTCATTCCTTTCTTTTACAGCCTGCGAGGAAACAAGAAATATGGCAATTAAACCAATAAGGATTAATGTTGAGTAAACTATTGTCACTTTGTTAAAGTTTGAGCTTACTTCTTCTGTTAGGAAAGAAAAGTCGGGGGTAATTTTCATGTACATTACCCCTATATACTCGCCGTCAGGAACAAAAGGAACAAGTATATTAAAGGTGTTCTGATTTTTTAATGTACTGAAAATTACCTCAGCAGATTTCATGTTGTCTTTTTCAGAAATAAACAACTGAACACCTTCGGAATGAGAATCAGGTTTAGCTTCATAAGGAGCAAGCGTACCGGCAAGGTAGGAGTGTAGTTTCCGCCCGCTGTCTATTATATAGAGCCTGTGGTTCTTTACCAGAATCAGGAAAATATCGTCCACACTTTTCTGAAGCATCTGCTGTTTAAAGATTACATTAAAAGAATAAACAATATCCTTATCCCCAAGATCTGAGGCCGACCTGTGAAGGAATAGATTTTCGAACAGCAGTTCCATGCTTGTGGAGGTAACAATAGCCAGTCTCTCAGCGGAATACTGCCTGTACCATGCCTGTGTTTCAGCAAGAAAATCATCCAGGGATGACTTTTGTACAAAAGCAACTATAATCTGGAAGAGGATTAGTACAATAAAAAACACAGTAATATGCCTGAGTTCAAACTTATACTGTGAAAACTTACTTAGTAATTTTTTTTTAACCATAAGATTTTGTTAAATTAAAACTCTTTAATCATTATCCAGTCTGTCCGGATAGCATTGGTGCATTGAGCCAGTGCTTCCTTCACGCTCATTTTATTTTCTATAGCCTTTTTAAAGAAGTATGACATAATTTTTGAATACTTTGTGTATTCAATATGAGCAGGACGGTGAACCCCTGCCTTCATATATTCTTTAAACTGTGCTGTTTCAGGATATTTTTTTGTATACACCGGGTTTTCATAGAAGCTGTTTGTTACAGGGTAATAGCCGCTTTCTTTATAAAAAATTTCCTGGGATTCATCCTTAAGCAGGAATTTTATAAAATCAATGGCGTATTCTTTTTTGTTTGAGAATTTTGATACCATTAAATTCCAGCCTCCAAAAACCGAACTTGGAGTACCCGATTTAAAATGAGGGACGGGTGCTTTTCTTAGATGGCTTTCTTTTTCGGCATTGAAGGGGGATTCTTTAAAATCCTTGTCATAACTATTCCATCCTCTTATGAATACAGCATCATTATTAATAAAATATTCATAACTGGGTATTTCTGTAAACTCTGTTACTATACCCGGTGTGGTTTTATATTTGTTTACAAGGTCTACAAGCAGTTGAAGCGCCTGTTCAGCTTCGGGTGTATTCAGATTAAACCCTTCCTCCTCAAAATAATTTTTCCTGAGGCTGAGAAGCAGTTCCATATATGAACAAATCATTCCTTCATTATCTGCTGCCGGAAAAATAAAGAAAGGTTCCTCTTTATTAAAATATTTCCGCAGTTCAATAAATTCATCCCAGGTTATATTGTTTTTTATTTTCTCAATAATTTCATCACTTTTTACAACATTTTTGATTAAGTCTTCCCTGTAATACATTATTCCCTGTACCATATCAAGCGGGGCAGCTACCATTTCTCCTTCGTAGTAACATGATTCAAGGGCAGCCCCTAATATTCTTTTCTTTTCTGCTTCTGAAAAATATTTATCAAGGGGTTCACACCATTTTGCAAAACGCTGTACCCAGACAAGGTCCACTGCAAAAAGATCAATAGCATCGCCCCTGCCGCGAAGCGAACGTGCAAGCATTTCTTTTCTTTCATTGGTGCTGAAGTCAAAATTCGGAAAGTCAATCGGAATAATTTTTACCTTACCTTCATTAAGGCTGTTGTATTTATCAATTAATACTTTATGGGCTGCTGTTATTTTATCTGCAAAATATAATTCTATTATCTCCTGCTTTTGAGACGGGTTAAGCAGGAAAAATATTAGTATATAAGTAAGGGTAACAAATAAAAGCAGTAAAAATCCCCAATTTTGTCTTTTGTTTATTTTCATAACCAGCCAGTTTTTCTGAATGCTGAGTAAGTATTAATTTGAACTTCTGCAACGTCTATGCCAGAAATATGTGCTTTTTCAAATCTATTATGCAGGCATTTATCTTTTTGATAAAGCGGTTTTTGGCTTTATCAAAATTATAAAAAGCCCTATTTATAACAAATGTCAATTTTTTTTGACGATAATTCCATTTTAAAGAGTCTATTACTGCTGAATATTAAAGAAAAACAGTTTTAAAATTGAACTAAAAAATTATCATATAGATAAAGATTTATTAGTGTAATAAATATAATATATATGTGGTTATACTAATTTCTCTTTTATAAATCATAGAATATGGAGGATTTTTCAAAAGATAATTAAAGTAAAGCCTTAAAGATTAACTCTGTAATATTTTTACTGGTTTTGTCCTACGAAACGGAATAGTGGCATAATTTCTGTCAATCCTGTTAACTAATTAGGTAATAATAATTCCGGGGTTTCTGTGGTAATAAAGATATTCAGGTTAATAATATTGGTATATATCCTCACGGTCTTTACCGGATGCTCAACATTTTTTACAACAGAGTCTCCGCAGTATGTAAAAGTAAATGGACCGCAATTTATACTGGATGGAAAACCTTACTATTATATGGGTACCAACCTGTGGTATGGATGTTATCTGGGCTCACCCGGGGAAACAGGAGACAGGGACAGGTTAATAAAAGAACTCGACTTTCTTAAAGCCAACGGTATTACTAATCTGAGAATTTTAGCAGCCTCAGAAAAATCTGAGATAAAAAACTCGCTTAAACCCGCTATCCAGAATGCTCCGGGTGTTTATGATGAGGATTTGCTTGAGGGACTTGACTTTTTACTTAGTGAAATGGGTAAAAGAAATATGCATGCCGTAGTTTTCCTTAATAATTACTGGGAATGGTCAGGGGGTATGTCACAGTATAATGCCTGGTTCGGTGATGGAACGGTGGTTGATCCTGAAGTTGAAGGCTGGGAGAGTTTTATGAAAGCTTCCGCCGCTTTCTATACCAATGTAAAAGGCAATGAACATTTCAGGGAGTTCATTAAAAAAATATTGACAAGGAAGAATAAATTTAACTCTCTTTATTACTATGAAGATCCTGCTGTAATGGCATGGCAGCTTGCAAATGAACCGCGCCCGGGTAGTGCTGAAGATGTTGAATATTATTATAACTGGATAGATTCTACCGCAATGTTTATCCGCTCTATCGATCCTAATCATCTTATATCTACAGGTAACGAAGGAACATGGGGAAGCCTTGATTCAGAAGAATTTTATATTACTTCACACAGCAGCAAGTATATCGATTATCTCACTTTTCATCTTTGGCCGAAAAACTGGGGCTGGTTTGATGCAAACAAAATTGAGGAAACATACCCGGTTACTGAAACAAATGCAGCCGGTTATCTTTATAACCATTTTGAGCTTGCACGTAAGCTTAATAAACCTTTAGTGCTGGAGGAGTTCGGTATACCGAGGGATTCTGAATATTATCATATAACATCACCTGTAACTGCAAGGGATAAATATTTTGAAAAGATATTTGGAATAATATATGACAGCGCTGCTGCGGGTGCTCCTGTTGCCGGGTGTAACTTCTGGGCATGGGGCGGATTCGGCAGGGCAAAACATGATGATTATAAATGGCGTAAAGGTGATCCTTTCCTCGGTGATCCGCCGCAGGAACCGCAGGGACTTAATTCAGTGTTTGATACCGACATTTCAACACTGCAGATTATAAGAACATATGCATATAAAATGATGAGTCTGTGTGAAACTAAATCAACTGCTTATAACAAATTAGCTAAGTAAATGTAATAAGGGCAAAACTTTTTGCCGTTTATAAAAGCAAACAAATATCTTTCATCAATAAATTTTTTTTGAGTTCCTAATATGAAAAAACTGTTCCTCTTTTTTTCCCTTCTTGCCGGTTTTATCCTTTCCGGCTGTTCTGCTTCGTATAACAGCGTACAATACCAAAAAGACCTAGGGATAAAGTTATCAGATTCGCTGGCAACAAAAGAAACTGTAAACTTATATGCCAATCTTAAAAAGCTTTCTGAGCGGAATATTATTTTTGGCCACCAGCATTCTACAGCATACGGAGTTGGATGGCGCTCAAAACAAAATTTTTCAGATGTTAAGGATGTATCAGATTATTTTCCCGGACTTTACGGATGGGATTTTGAGATTCTTACTCCTCCAAATGAAGTAGGAGAAGACTGGATGCGAAAATTAATTATTGAAGCATATGAACGGGGCGGTGTCAATACGTTCTGCTGGCATTATAATAATCCTGTAACAGGCAGATCATTCTATGATACTACAATAGCGGTAAAGCACATTTTACCCGGCGGAAAATACCATAATAATTATATTAATGCATTAAATATTATTGCTGTCTATGCGCAGCATCTGAAGGGGGAAGACGGCGAACTTATTCCAATTATTTTCCGCCCTTTCCATGAGTTTGACGGAAGCTGGTTCTGGTGGGGAAAAAACTTTTGTACAAAAGAAGAATTTATAGCTCTCTGGCAGTTTACTGTTACCTACCTGAGAGATGTTAAAGGTGTGAGAAATTTTATTTATGCGTTTTCACCTGACAGGATGTTTTATAATGAAGAGCAGTTCCTTGATAGATACCCCGGTGATGAGTATGCAGACATTCTCGGGATGGATAACTACTCCGATTTTACAGGGGGGGACGGCATAGAATGGGTTACTAAAAAACTTAAGATTGTTTCCAGGCTTGCTAAGAAAAAAAATAAAATTGCTGCTTTTACTGAAACCGGGCTTGAGGGTATACCCGATGCAACATGGTGGACAAACAGGCTTCTTAAATCCTTTAGTGATGATAGTATTAAAATTGCTTATATGATGGTCTGGAGAAATGCAAATGAAACGCATCACTATGCTCCGCACAGAAATAATGTAAGCGCAGGCAACTTTGTACATTTCAGCAGGCAGCCGCATATATTATTTGAAGATCATCTTCCTGATCTTTACAGTACTTCAATTTCCGACGAAACATTAAACAATATTTATTCGGGAAGAAATCTTGACCTTCTCCGGTTCCTGTTAAATTATAGATTATCTTATTCGTTTTAAATATTCCACTCCTCTTTATTTTCTTCATAAAACATTATTATTATGATAATGATAAGATTAAAATTCAAACGAATTTATCCTGTATTTCCTGCCAGTCTCTGGCATTATTTATGTGTTCTTCATTATTTATCCTAAGCGAAAGGGAGAAATGGTTCGGAAAGAATTTGATTTGAAGGTAAAACAGCTCTTTGATGAACACAATAAACTAATTGCCCGTAAGAATGAAAAAATAGAAAAAAGCAACGGTGTATTTAACCGTTATAAGTATCCCGTTGTAACGGCAGAACATACACCGGTTTTCTGGAGATATGATCTGGATTATAATACCAATCCTTATTTAATGGAAAGAATTGGTATTAACTGTGCTTTTAATGCCGGGGGTATTGAACATGATGGAAAAATTTTATTGGGTGTAAGAACAGAAGGAGCAGACAGGAAATCATTTTTTGCAATTGCTGAATCACCGAACGGTGTGGATAATTTCAGGTTTTGGGATTACCCCGTTACTATGCCTGAATCTGATAAACCAGATACAAATGTTTATGACCTCAGGTTTACGAAACATGAGGATGGCTGGATATATGGTGTTTTCTGTGCTGAAAGAAAAGATCCCGATGCTCCTGCAGGTGATACTTCATCAGCAGTTGCACAAGCAGGCATTGCAAGAACAAAAGATTTTATAAATTGGGAAAGGCTTCCCGATCTGAAAACAGTTTCGCCGCAGCAGAGAAACGTAGTTTTGCATCCTGAATTTGTAAACGGGAAGTATGCTTTCTATACACGTCCGCAGGATGGTTTTATTGATGCAGGCTCAGGGGGAGGAATTGGATGGGGATTATCTGAAACAATTGAAAATGCCAAGATAGATAAAGAAACAATTATTGATGACCGTGTTTATCATACAATAAAAGAAGCAAAAAACGGCATGGGTCCGGCTCCGATAAAAACAGAAAAAGGCTGGCTGCAGCTTGCACATGGAGTAAGAAATACTGCAGCAGGTTTACGCTATGTATTATATATGTTTATGACTGATCTTAAAGAGCCAAATAAAGTTATTGCCAAGCCGGGGGGATATTTTCTTGCTCCGGAAGGTGAAGAAAGAACAGGTGATGTCTCCAATGTAGTATTCAGCAACGGCTGGGTTAAAAAAGATAACGGCGATGTATTTATATATTACGGTTCATCTGATACAAGAATGCATGTTGCGGTTTCTTCTGTTGATAAACTTGTTGATTATGTTTTAAATACTCCGCCGGATCCCTTAACAAGTGCCGCCTGTGTTGAACAAAGAAAAAAAATGATTGAGAAAAATTTAAAGCTTATAAAAAATTAGTTCATTTCAGTTCTCCGTTATGCCATGTATGGGAGCCTCCTGCATGGCATTTTTTAATTAATGAGGGAGTCCCAAAGTAAATCACACCGCCTTTCCCCTATTATTGCTTAAAATTAAAGAAATATACCATCCTTTCGATAATAAGACAGGTGAATGTTCTTAAAACAGCACTGTATGACGAGGGAACATTAGGTGGAAAGTATTTATTAACTAAAGGGACTTAAATAAGGAGTTTTTTATGCCCGAAGATGCTCAAGTTGTTGCAACAAAAGCGCGTATTGAGATCACAGATAAAAATATGAAGGCATATCTTGTATTTGAAGAATCCGGTGCTGAAAAGAACCAATTGCCTGAAATGGAGATCTACAAACTGCTTGAAAATGCTCAAGTTAAAAATGGGATCAATTATGAAGAGATCCTCGATATTTCCTTGGGTAAAAAAGAAGGTGCAAGATTTTTAGTTGCTGAAGGAACCCAGGCTCAGCCTGGTGCTGACGGCTATCTTGAATTTTATTTTGATACGGAAAGCTCTTTTAAACCTAAAATACTGGATGACGGCCGTATTGATTATAAAGAAGTTAATCTGGTAAAAAGTGTTACCAAGGACGCTCTCCTTATCAAAAAGATTCCTTCTACTCTTGGTGTAAAAGGAATGGATCTTTTTGGTAAAGAGTTATTTACTTTCCCCGGTAAAAGCGCTGAAGTTTCAATGGGGCAGGGGGTATATAAAGACCATGCCGACCCTAACCTGATAAAAGCATCTGTAGACGGGATAATTTTTTACGATGACAAAAGAAAGAGTCTGGAAGTTCAGAAGTTATACCTTGTTCCCAAATCGGTTGATTATTCCACAGGCAACATAAACGTTAAAAGTTCTGTTGATATTAAAGGAGACATTAAACCATACTTCTCCATCACCACACCTTATAATGTGCAGGTAAAAGGAATTGTTGATAATGCTGTAGTTAACTGCGGCGGTGCCCTGCAGGTTGTTGGCGGCATTGTTGGGGACGGCAAGCAGTGGATTAAAACCGGCGGAGATATTCATTCGGCTTATATTAATAACCACCAGATAAAATGCGGCGGCAGCGTTTATATTACTTCTGAAATAAGGAACTCTATTATTGAATGTGATAATGAAGTTGTTATGGTAAGGGATAGCGGAGTTATGATCGGCGGAAGAATTTCAGCAAGTAATAAAATTTCAGCGGCTGTTGTAGGCAACTCATATTATGTACGTACTGAACTTGAGGCTGGTGTTAAGATGGAGTTTAAGGAAAAGTTTTATCACCTGGAGACTGAAAGAAAAGCAATGGTGAAAAAAATTGAAGAGATAAGGGATGAAATTGTAAAAGCTGAAGAACGTGAGGAAGAGAAGAAGTACCTCGATCCTTTATACGGCCGCGTTGAAGAATGCCAGGGCATGCTTGATAAAGCACTTAGAGATTTAAAGGAACTGGAAATTGCATATTATAATGTAGCTGACCCGGTTATCCAGATATCAAGAAAAATTTATCCCGGCGCAGTAATTAAAATAAAGCACGCATGTTTTGAAGTTACCGAGGAAATGTCACACGTAAAGTTTATGCTTGAAGGCGGTAATATAACACATACCAGTATTTAAATATCCGGCAGGAAAACTCAGTTTAAAAAAAAGAGATGACATCTTTCTAAAAAGATGTCATCTCTAAACATCAAATTACAATCCCCTTATTATTATTTCTCCATTACAGATACACTGTGCCGCTCCTCTGGAGCTGGATCAAAGGTGGGTTACAATGTATCTACTAATGTTACGCTCCTCTGGAGCTAGAACAAACCGGGATCATCTATATATTAGTGTTACACTGCGCTGGTTTAAAACAAATATATTATATATTACCAATGCAGTCCTCCTCTGGTGCTAAAACATAATGGGAATATAT
>JAWOJF010000351.1:0-3120 GCA_046481785.1 Ignavibacteriaceae bacterium
GGCTTTAGCCACAATTTGCCTTAATTGTGCGTGTCCCGACCCTTCGGGGGCTAAAGCCAAAAATATTTGGAATCCTAAACCACGACATAAATGTCGTGGCAATAAATAAACAGTCTCTTTCAAGGAGAAGACATTTAAATTATTAGTTATGCAACAGACCCTGAAGCCTGGGGTTAATACACCTTTATTCAACACTTTCTACTTTTCACACAGTCTCCGGGGGAAGGTATTATCATGACAAGACAGACAATTGACATCTTAACAAAATGAATAAATATTCTCCTTATCTTACTTTTAGGATCCCTCATTATGTTTATAGACATAGGCAGCCTCAAACACTCTTCAGATTCTGTGAAACAAATTATTGTTATTTTGGAAAGATGTGAATTTTATAAATCTGCCTCTTATGATGTTTCAAATGTTCAAGAATAAACTTAAATGTTTTTGTTATGTTCATATCTCCCAGGTATGAATGAGGGAAAACATTTATTTCCATCAATTCGGGTGTAAATTCTTCAGCAGTTTCCTTTAATGCTTTTCCTGATTTTTCCCATTGAACTAACAGCTCATTTAAGTTATATGTATCAGGTACTTTAGCAACAATGGGCGGAGCTTTAATTTTTACAGGTGTTTTAAGAATAATATTAAGCAGGGCGTTATTTATCAGCGATCTTAAAGTCCATGCGGCATGTTTCTCTTTTTTCTGAATTCCTTTTTGAATAGATATTACGGCAATTTTTTCGGTTTTAACCAGGTGAAAAATTATCTGCAGAACAGACCACTTGCCTTCAGCAGGTTTTCTGTTAAGTTCTTTATCAGGAAGTTTTTTAACCTGTTCTGTAATATCTAACCGTTCTGTTTCAATAGAATCATATAAAGATTGAAGCTTACGGTTCAACACAATCCCCGCAGTTAGTTATTAACTATTTCAACATTTTGCTGTTCAATAAAGCTGATAATCTGCTGGCCGGGCTTTGGTTTCGGCTGATTCTCATTGGTATAAACAATAAGCTTTTTATTCTCCGGTATAAGGAACAGCGGTATGATCGTTTCATTTTTATGCTGGTATAAAAAGATATCATAAGTGAACTTAGAGGTTATTTCTGTTGTTTTAATTAAAGCCTCATCAGAATACTTTTCATTGATATAATTATATGTAATATTACTGTTGAACAATATCTGTCCTGTTAGTTCAGATGACACTTCCTGCTTGCCGGTGTCAACAGTTTTCTCTGCATTTATCTGGTAAACTTCGGACGAGCCGAATATTTTGGAAAAATACATGACAGCAAGTGAATTTACTTCCTTGTTGGGAGTAAGGGCTAACAATTTACCTATTCCAGTAAGATCAAGTTCATCAAGAATTCCTTCGCCAAGTATGCTTCCGTAATAAGCAGGAATGTTTTCCATTTTTGCGGCCATAATATTATCCTTGTTTGTATCCACAAGGAGAACTGTAATTCCCTTGCTTTGAAGTACTTTCCCTATAGCTCTAGAAAAAGAATGTGCCCCTAGTATTAAACATCCCTGTGGATTAGGACTTGCAATTTTCAGCCACCGGGCAAGAGGCATTGAACTTAATCCGTAAACTGCTATTGTAGAAACAATTACAAGAAACATAGCTGGGACAAGAATACCTGCTTCAGGGTAGCCGGCATCGGTAAGTTCAATAGCAAAAATAGATGCTACGGCTGCAGCAACAACTCCCCTTGGCGCCATAAATGAAAGATATAACTTTTCCTTCCAGTTTAAGGTTGAGTTGAGAGAAGATAATACAACAGCTACCGGGCGTATTAGAAAAATAAGTATAACAACAAAAACTAAACTTCCCCAGCCGAGCTGACTAAACGATGATAAATCAATTCTTGCAGCCAGCACCATAAATAAAAACGAAAGCAATAATGCTCTTAATGTTTCTTTAAATTCTATTAGTTGTTTTACATTAACTTTTTTCTGGTTTGCCAGCGCTATACCCATAATTGTAACTGCAAACAAACCGCTTTCAGCCTGAACAATATTTGATATAGTGAAAGCAAGTATTACCATAGCAATAGAAACAGAATTTTGAAGAAATTCAGGAAGCAGTTTTTGTTTAAGAAGCAGAACCATTGTATAAGCCCCGGCAACACCTACGGTACTGCTTATTAAAACAGCCTTTAACAGCCCGGAAACAACCTGGAATGTGGCCTCTTCAAATCCGCCCGCCAGGATGGCCTCAAAAACAAGTATTGCCAGAAGTGCGCCTATAGGATCATTTATAATACCTTCCCATTTTAAAACAGGGTTTATCTGTCCCATTGGCCTTACATGCCTTAAGATGGGCAGAATTACTGTTGGTCCTGTTACTACCAATATAGCACCAAACAGCAGAGCAAGATTAATATCAAAACCCAGTATAAAATATGCTGCAGCGGTCGAAAGGGCCCAGGTTACAGCAATACCGATAGAGACTAGTTTTACAACAACCCCCCCGACCTGTTTCAGTTCGCTGAACTTTAAATTTGCTCCTCCTTCAAAAAGTATAATAGCAACAGAAGCAGACACAAGTGGGAAAAGAACTTTGCCGAATGAATCATCGGGGTTTAACAAGCCAGTAATTGGGCCGGCGACAACTCCAAAAATGAGCAGAAGCAGAATTGATGGAAGAGCAAACCGCCATGAAATCCATTGGGCAAGCATTCCAAAAACCAATATTGAAGTTAATCCAATTAATATTTGTTCGCTCAATTGCTTCTCTGTTTTTTAAGGAATTAGTATCGGAATATAATATTTTTATTCCCGTAAGTCATATTTAAATGAAATAAATCACGTTTGCAGCAGGGTGTTGCAGAGTTGTCCAAAATAAAATTATTATTATAATAATCCGGCTATTTTTATTATCATCAAATCGATCCTCAATCTATCGTCCCTACGGGACTTATTTCATTCTGTAATTTATTCTATAAACGTTTAATCCCTACGGGATTGTAATAATTACAGGAATACAAGGACTTATACCATAAATAGTAACTATATGTTAAGGTATAATATATATTGCTGTTTTAAGTCCCGTCAGGGACGTTATGTTTAAAGATATATGTAATCTCAATATTTGCAAGTTCCGTAGGAACGAAACAAATT
>JAWOJF010000012.1:0-6175 GCA_046481785.1 Ignavibacteriaceae bacterium
GGGCTTAATTTGTGCTGCACATATTTCGATTTAGTTTGAATATCACACCTCTAATCGGTAAGTTTTCAATAATAAAAAAAGGAAGTTTCCTTCTATGAGAATTGGAATACAAAAAGAAAACCTGAGCGAGGAAAGAAGGGTAGCCTTAGCCCCGGCAGGTGTTGATTCTTTAACGCGTGCAGGACATACGGTTTATATTGAAAGCGGTGCCGGACTCGGGAGTCACTTTAGTGATGAAGACTATACTAAAACCGGTGCCACCATAGTTTACAATCCTGAAGAAGTTTATCACCGTTCAGAAATGATTGTAAGAGTTTCACCCTTAGGGGATGATGTTCTGAAATATCTGCAGGAAGAACAGGTAGTTTTTACAGGGCTTCACTTACCGGTAGGAAAAAGAAATACTGTTGAAGCTTTACTTGATAAAAAAATAACAGCTATAGGATATGAACTTATTGAGGATGACAGCGGCCTGCCTGTTCTACATGCAATGAGTGAAATAGCCGGGCAGCTTTCAATACAAATTGCCGGAAGATATCTTGAAAGTTATTCATCAGACGGCAGAGGGATTTTGCTTGGCGGAATTACCGGTGTGGCTCCGGCTGCTGTAGTAATTTTGGGTGCCGGAGTAGTAGGTACATCGGCGGCCAGAACTGCTCTCGGAATTGGGGCTCAGGTTATCGTAATCGATAAAGATCTTAACAGGCTTAGGAAAATTGACAGGCATTTTAACAGAAAAATCACTACTGTAGTTGCAAATCCTTATACTATTTCACGTGGTGTAAAATTTGCTGATGTATTAATTGGTGCGGTGCTTATTAAAGGTGAAAAAACGCCTCATATTGTTACCGAGGATATGGTTAAAGTAATGAAAAAAGGGGCGGTTATTGTAGATGTTTCAATTGACCAGGGCGGATCTGTGGAAACAAGCCGCGTTACATCTATTAGTGACCCGATTTTCAAAGCGCATGATGTAATTCATTACTGTGTACCTAATATGCCTGCCCTTGTATCAAGAACGGCAAGCTATGGACTGAATAATGCATCTTTACAATATATTCAGAACATTGCTGATAATGGATTGGGAAATGCATTAACCGGCGATATCGGGCTGGCTAAAGGCGTCTGTACTTATAACGGCTACTGTTCAAATGAAGCGATTGCTCATAATTTTAATTTCGAATACCGGAAGCTTCGCGTATTTTCAAATAATTAAACCGATAAACCCGGTTTCTGCGGCACATTTAAGGCAAATCAGCCTGTAGTGCTGTTTAATTTTATAATTTGCGGTCCTGACCAAAAGTCATTTACTGCAGGCAGAAATAAGGTTTATAGAATGAAAGAGATATGATTTTAGAAGAAAAAGTAACCAGCAATGTAGTTCAATCCAACTACTACAGGCACTACAAAAGTAAAGTTGTTTCCGCAGATGAAGCAGTAAAAGTAATAAAATCCGGAGATAACCTTATTATTCATGGCAACTGTGCGGTTCCGGAAGCATTAGTTAATGCTTTGGTTGCCAGAAAAGATGAATTAGAAAATGTAAAAATATATCATGCTTTATCTGTAGGCGAGCTTCCCTACCTTAAGCCGGGTATGGAAAAACATTTCAGACATATAGGGCTCTTCCTGGGGCATAACAGCAGAATTGCCGTTAATGAAGGAAGAGCAGATATGGTACCTATTTTTCTGCATGAAGTTCCACTGTTATTTACCAAAGGCTACATACATCTTGATGTTGCTCTTATCAATGTTTCACCCCCCGATGAACACGGATTCTGCAGCTTTGGTGTTGAAGTTGGGCTTACTAAAACACCTTCCGAAAAAGCAAAAATTATAATTGCGCAGGTTAATCCTAAAATGCCCAGGGTGCTTGGCGACAGTTTTATTCATATAAGTAAAATAAAATATTTTGTTGAAGTAGATGAGGATATAAGAGAACTTGCACAGAGCGACAAAAACCTTTCACCGGAACAGTCGGATGTTTATAGTAAAATAGGAAGTAACATTGCGGATCTGATTGAAGATGGTTCAACTCTTCAGCTTGGTATTGGTGCAATTCCCGATGCTGTTTTAAGATACCTGCATGAGAAAAAGGCACTGGGGATTCATTCGGAAATGTTTTCAGACGGAGTTATAGAACTGGTTGAAAATGGAATTATTACAAATGAAATGAAAACACTTCACCCGGGAAAAATTGTTGCCGGTTTTGTTCTTGGCACCCGGACTCTTTATAATTTTATAAACAATAATCCTTTAATTGAATTCCACCCGCAGGAATATGTAAATGACCCGTTTGTAATTTCCAAAAATAACCAGATGGTTGCAATAAATTCTGCTATCGAAATAGACATTACCGGGCAGGTATGTTCTGATTCAATAGGGACAAGGCTCTACAGCGGTTTCGGCGGCCAGGTAGATTTTATAAGAGGGGCTTCCCGTTCACCCGGCGGAAAACCAATTATTGCTTTACCTTCAGCTACCAAAGACGGAAAATTTTCCAGGATAGTATCGCAGTTAAAACCCGGTGCAGGGGTTGTAACCAGCCGTGCAGATGTTCATTATGTTGTTACAGAGTATGGCACAGCACAGCTTTTTGGTAAAAGTATTCGTGAAAGAGTTTTGGAATTAGTTAATATTGCGCACCCAAATTATAGGGAAGATTTATTAAAATACGCTAAAGAAAATAAATATATTTAATTTATGGTTGCGGTAATTGGAGATATACATGGGTGTTATCATACTCTGCGGGAACTTGTTAAAATAACAAGGAAAAAATATCCTGAAATCTCACTTTATTCTGTTGGAGACCTGGTTGACAGGGGAAAGTTTAGTTATGAGGTAATAGAATATGTTATATCGGAAAATATTCGCTTTACTCCCGGCAATCATGATTACATGTTCTATTATTTTATTAAAGAACCTACTAACCCAATAGGGCGTTCGTGGCTCTACAACGGTTCCGAATCTACCGTAGTTTCATACCAAAACAGGCTTGAGAAAATTACAGAGCATCTTGAATTAATAATTAATGCCCCGTTATTTATTAATCTTGAAGACTGTTTTATCTCTCACGCAGGAATATCTTCATATTACCAGTCAAAATTTTCTCCAGATATCATAAACCAGCCCGAAACCCTGGAATCAATTCTCCGCTCAGATATAGCAAAAGAATGGGGCGTCTTATGGTCAAGAGATGATCTTATGAATATTGGGAAACTTCAGCTTGTGGGACACACACGCCAGCAGAAAATAAATTATTACGAAACAAATAATGTTGCTTATATAGACACTTCTGTATATACCGGGAATAAGCTAAGTGCGGTTATTGTTGATCAAAACACAATAGTTGATAGTTTTTCGGTACCCACTTTTAAGGTAGATATTGAGTAAAATTCTTATATATTAGCTCCATCATTTTCAGGGGCGACTAACACTTACCTAAAATAAATGGGAGAAATTCGATGAAAAAAACTTTTACTTTTTTCACTCTGTTTTTTCTTATAACATTAAGCAATTCATTCGGGTATGATTGGCTTAATGTTCTTGATCCGCAAAATCCGTGGATAAGCGGCCCGGGAACAGTTGAAGAAGCAGTATATACTGTTAGTCCGAAAGGTTTATACCTGGAATATGGGGTAGAACTTACATTTTCTGCTGCAAATCTTTCCTTTACACACGCCGATACTCTTGAAATTGAATTCTTTTTCGATCTCCCCCAGGGAACTATAATTAACGACTTATGGCTTTGGTACGGGGAAGATACCCTTAAAGCTTTGGTGCTTGATCAATGGTCAGCCTCAATGATTTATGAAGGCATTGTTAAAAGGAGGAGAGACCCGGCTATATTATTTAAAAAATCTTCTGTGTCTTATGAAATGAGAATTTTCCCTATGGCAGGTGATGAATCAAGAAAAATAAAACTAAATTTTTTGGTTCCTGTTAATTTTAGTTCAAATTCTATGGATACCTATATTCCCACTAACCTGATATCATATTCTCATATGCCCCTGAATGAATATAAGGTTCTATTTAAAGAGACTGATAACTGGAAAAACCCGCTGTTCCAGAATTATCCCGGTATTATGTTTTCCCAGGACGCTGATACCTCAGGTTACCTTACTGCAGTACTTAATTACGGCACCATCTATAATAAGCCGTTACTCCAATATGATAATGTATCCCAAAGCAATATCTACCTTAATACATTAGACCTGGGTGGATATGGATATTACCAGATGGCTTTTCTTCCAAAGGAAATGCTGGGATTAAATACCTCCAGGAAAGCAGTTGTTTTAGTCGACTATGATTTTTCCAAAAGTACTATTACGGCAAAAAATATACTGGATAATCTTAAAGCACAGCTTAAAAATAACTTTACCGAGGCAGATTCTTTTAACCTGGTGTTTTCTAACCTTGAAATTACAAGAGCCAGTGAAGGCTGGATAAAGGGAGACTCTGCCAGTATTGAAGCCGTTTTTAATTCCTTACCCGCTAACCCCGTTTCCAACTACAGCAATCTTCCTGCACTGATAAACAACGGAATAAATTTTCTTAATGAACACGGAGAAGACGGTGCTATTATCCTTATATCAAATTCAGATCAGGCAGGTGAGCTGTCTATTGCAAATCAATTGATTAATGATCTGATTGAGAAAATGAATGCCGATTACCCGGTCTATTGTGTTGATTACACACAAAACTCTTCAAACTATTACTATTATGGTAACAGGTACTATTATGCTAATGAGTACTTGTATACTTCGTTATCAAGAATAACCGCAGGTGAATCTTTTAGTATAAGAGATAATCAGGATATTTCCCAGCTTATACTCTCATCTTTCCAGGCGCTGGATGGTTTAATCAGTTCTTTTGATTTATATACTACCCTGGAAAATGGTTTTTGTTACGGCAGGTTTAATATAAGTAATACTAATTCTGTTTATCTGAATAGACCAGTTATGCAGGTAGGCAAATTTAACGGGACTATGCCCTTTAAGATTACTGTATCCGGAGTTTATAAGTCCCAATTATTTTCCAAAAACATTACAATTGAAGCTGCTGTTGAACAGGAGCAGGATTCTGCTTTATCGGCTATGTGGGCAGGTAACCATATAGTTTCCCTTGAAAACCAGCCCCGCACAAACAGCATTGTAAGTGAAATAATTGACTACAGCATATCTGAAAAGGTATTATCTCTGTTTACCGCCTTTCTTGCACTGGAACCCATGGATAGTATAGAGGTATGCCTTTCATGTACAGATGATGATGATGTAATTATTGGGGTAGATGGTGATGAACCCTTTCTGCCAACTGATATTGAAGTTGGGGCTTATCCAAATCCATTCAACTCACAGGTTAAGTTAAATGTTACTATTCCACTAAATCAAAATAATCAAAATATAACCTTCAGGATTTATAACATCCTGGGTGAAGTAATTAAAACTTTTGATGTTGTCCTGAATAATTCGGGTAAGTATGAGTTTGAGTGGAATGGGATTAATGATTACGGTGAAACAGTATCCAGTGGTATATACCTGTTTGTGGTACAAACGGCAGAGAAAAATTTCACGCATAAGATAGTATTGATGAAATAAGAATCAGAACCCTGATTAAACGGATTAAAGGATTAACAGGATAAACGCCGAACCCTGATTAAACGGATTAACAGGATAAACGCCGAACCTTGATTAAACGGATTAAAGGATTAACAGGATAAAATTTAAAAAAGTATTTTGGTTATATTTGTCTTTTTTGTTTATCCTGTTAATCTCATAAATTCTGCGAATCCCGGTTCTGCATTTTGTTTTATCTTTTATCCTGTTAGTCCTGGTTATAATTCGCCAATATCTTCATACCATAGTTTCGGATTTTTGGCAATAAAATCTGTCATCATATTTATACATTCTTCATTATCCAAATCAATAACTTCAACACCATGAGATCGCATAAACTCAACTGCGCCGGGAAATGTTTTTGATTCACCAACAATTACTTTAGGTATTCCAAACTGCACTACTGCACCGGCACATAAATAACACGGCATTAGTGTTGAATAAAGAATAGTATCTTTGTATGAACCTATCCTGCCGGCATTTATCAGGCAGTCAATTTCAGCATGTATCATAGGATTATCTTCCTGCACACGCTTATTATGCCCGCCGGCAATTATTAC
>JAWOJF010000075.1:0-21059 GCA_046481785.1 Ignavibacteriaceae bacterium
ACGCGCTTGCCGCGCGCATCTTCCCGCGCACCTCGTTCGATCTCATCTATGCCCGGCCGGGCCAATCGGTCGCCGACTGTGTTCAGATACTTTATTTAAATCCAGGTTAAGCGCTTTTTCAATAAAAGCATAATCTCTGCCGACAGTAGGCACAGTTCCGGCAGGTGTAAAATTACCAGTTTGGTTATAAATAACATGTTTTGCTGTATTAGGAGCCTCTGCCAGATTACCGTTAACTTTTTTCTTAACATTTTCAATAATCTGCTTAGCTTTTTCAAATTTCTTCGCTTTTACAACCTGCGGCTTTATCTGATCCTTTACTTCATCAAAAGGCCTTACACCTTCATTAATAACATCAGATACCTTTACAACAACATAACCGGCAGTAACTGTGAACGGACGGTTGCTGATAGTATTAAGGCTGTTTTCAAAAGCAAACTCAACCAGTCTCTTGTTCTGGCCAAGACCGGGAACTACAAAAGATCCTTTTACGAACGGAGGAGATTCCTGCACATTGTAATCCAATAATTTTGCTTCCTGTTCCAGATCATTTTTTTCAGCCAGATATGCAAAATCGGCGGCTGTATTATATTGAGCATCAATAGTTGAAGCAGATGCTTTAACCTGTGCAATAGCTGATTCAAGTACGAATTTACTGTTCGTTCTGCCTGTAGTTTTGATAATATGATAACCGTAGTTTGTTTTAACAGGTTTTTGTAAGACACCTATTTGCCCCTTCATTGCAGCAGCTTCAAACTCGGGAACCATCATTCCCTTGCCAAACCATCCAAGGCTGCCGCCGTTGGTTTGTCCTTCAGGGCTGGCAGATCTTTCTTTTGCTAATTCTTCAAAGCTGGCGCCGCCGGCTATCTGGTTATAAACTTTTGTTGCTTCCTCAAGATTTTTTTCATCGCTGCCATGCTGATTTATTAATATATGGGATGCTTTTATATAGGTTTCATCTGAGGGTACAGCATCCAAATAATGATAAACTGCCATGCCCTGGGGGCCGGAAACAGGACCGATAACATCACCTTTTGATGCTTTTACTAACTGATCCAATGCCTCAGCAGGTATCCTGGTAGGAACAAGAGTATCTTTAGAGTATTCGAAGGATGAGTACATCTCAACTGTTTCCTGAAAATTAACGCTGTCTTTGGTAAAATTATCAATTATTTCGCGGAGGGTTCTTTTAATAAAGGAAGAATCTTCGGCAGAAGCTGACCGGCTGAATAAGACATATTTTAATTTTCTCTGCGCTTCAATTTTATATTTATTGATATTAGCATTGTAATACTCTTTCAGCTCATCATCATTAACAGATACTATTGAATCGGGCATCTGGTTTACATCAGCAAGAGCATACTGAGCATTTATAGAAATATTCTGGTCAATAAATTTTCTTTTTATTTCGGCTTCGGAAACTGTTACAGTAGCAAGGAGGAGGCTTTGCAGCTTTTCATTCAAACGCTGCTGGCGTACATATTCCTCGGCCTGAATAAGAGCCTCCTTATTCCTCGGGTCAAACATTGCCTGTTCATAAAAAGAGCGGTTAAAATTTCCGGCAGAATCTATAAAATTCTGTTTTAGAAAAGCAGGTGGATTTTCTCCAAGAATTACATCTCTTATTTCATCTTCACCAACGGTAATTCCGAATTCTTCAATCTGCCGTTCAAGAAGTTTCTGAGTTATAAGAGCATCCCAAACCTGGTCGCGGAATTGCTCCATTTGTTCATCTTCAATTTCCTGCCCGGTTTGACTTCTTTGTGCTTCCCTTTGCTGTTCAAGAAGAGCAGAGTACTCGTTATAGGTTATTTCGTCCCCGTTAACAGAGCCAACATTATTGCTTCTGCCGCCCAGAGCTTCAAGCACGTTTGAATCTGAAACTACCATAAAAAGGACAAAAAGCGCTCCAACAGTTATAATAAATGCGGGAGCCAGGCTCCTCATCTTGGCCATCATAGCCATATAAATATCTCCTATTCTCCAGAAAACAATTAAAAAATTAAGATGTTAAAAATAGACACAGGGGGCAAAAAAAGCAATGTATATTTCGGTTTAAAATTCAGAACCCCCTTGTGAATTACAATATTATTTAATTGCTAAATTACTAATTCTTTTACTTTTATGGCTAATTTACAGCGGGTAATAATTAACTAATAGATAAATCTCAATCCTTACAAATATCCCGAAAAACAAACTTTTTAGACAGATATGAAAAAACTGCTATATCAGCAGCCGGCAATATGACGGTTAAGGCTGTCGTTTGACTTTCAAAGCAGTCACCTATATATTTCAGCTTATTAATTAAAGAAAAGAAAGACCACCGATGGCCGAAAACCACGACTTTTTGAAATACGTTCCTATCTTTTCTGATCTTGATGACGATACTTTAATAAAAATTTCCAAACTGGGCCTGAGAAAGACCTTCAAAAAAGACGCAGTCGTTTTATTAGAGAATGAATCAGCAACCGCTCTATTTATCATTGTATCAGGAAAAGTAAAAATATCCAGAGTTAGCGAGGATGGTAAAGAAGTAATATTAACCATATTAGGGGATTCTGATTTTTTTGGGGAAATGGCCATTATAGACGGTCAATCAAGATCCGCAAATGTTACTTCAATGGAAGATACAGACATTTTAATTATCCAGAGAAATGATTTCCTCCAGCTACTGCATGATCATCCCGAAGTAGCCATAGCACTTTTGCAGGAGCTTACAAAGCGTCTTCGTTCTGCTGATATGAAGATCAAATCTTTGTCACTAAAGGATGCTGAAGGAAAAGTAGCTTCTGTAATTCTTCAGCTTGCAGATGATATAGGTAAAATAAGGCAGGGAACTGTAGAGATAGAGAAACTTCCATTTCAACATGATCTGGCTAATATGGCAGGAACTTCGCGGGAAACCATATCGCGTACACTCCATTCTTTTGCAAAAAAAGGATTAGTTGAACTTGATGGTGCAAAGCTTAGAATATTAGATTACGAAAAATTTAAAGAATTGTTTGGTTAAGATGACTGGAAAAGTTGATTTACATATTCATACAACTCACTCCGATGGTTTTTATTCCCCAACAGAGATAATAGGAAAAGCTAAAGAAAAAGGCCTTGATATAATAGGTATTACGGATCATGATAACATCTCGGCTATTGAAGAAGCAGCCAATGCAGGAAAAAAAGTTGGAATTGAAGTTATACCCGGTGTGGAGATAAGTTCTGATGTAAGAGACAAGGAAGTACATATACTTGGTTACTTTGTTGAGCCAGATAATAAAGAACTTGAACGTTATCTGAATTTTTTTCGTGAAGAAAGAATAAAAAGAGCAGTAAGAATAGTTAACCGTTTGAATAACCTTGGGTTCCCCCTTTCTATAAACGATGTAATGGATAAAGCTGCCAACAGCGCAGTAGGAAGGCCGCACATAGCTCAGGCCATGCTTGAAAAAGGATTTGTAAATTCATATTACGAAGCATTTAATAAATTTATTGGCAATGGCTGCCCGGCTTTTGAAAAAAAAGTGCATCTTTCTCCGCAAAGTGCTTTTAAAATTATTAATGATGCTGGCGGTTTATCCTTTATTGCCCACCCGGGATATATGCCAGAGATTCTGCTTAAAGAAATAATTGAAGCGGGAGTTGACGGCATTGAGGTAGTGCATCCGTCTCATTCACCTCAGCAGACAAAATTTTACAGGGGCATTGTTAACGAGTACTTCCTGCTTGACTCGGGCGGTTCCGATTTTCACGGCGGAAAAAGAGAGGATGAAGGTAATTTGGGCAAATATTTCACCAATCCTTCCGCCATTGAAGCTATGAGAAAAAGATTACTTAGAAATTCAGCCTAAATACTTATGAGAATAATCCAGGGAAATTTATCAGCAGCAAATTACAGGTTTGCAGTTATATTAAGCCGGTTTAATGAATCTATTGGAAACAAGCTGCTTGACGGTGCTTTAAAGTGCCTTATAAAATACGGTTGTGCTGAAGATAATATTGATTTGATAAAAGTACCCGGTGCATTTGAAATTCCTCTTACTGCCGAAAAACTTGCAGAACAGAATAAGTATAACGCTATAATATGTTTAGGTGCTGTTATTAGGGGGGGAACTCCTCATTTTGAGTATGTTGCCGGATCTGCCGCCAGGGGAATATTGCAGGTCTCACTTAAAACTAAAATTCCGGTTATTTTTGGTATTTTAACAACCGATACCTATCAGCAGGCAGTTGAAAGATCGGCATTTAGTCCTGATCAATTAAAAGAGGCACCTGCTGAAATGAAAGAAACAGGTTCAGGGAATAAAGGCTGGGATGCCGCTTTAACAGCAATTGAAATGGCAGATTTGTTTTCCAAAATCAAGTAGACTCTCCCGATTGTTTAACAAAAAAACATACCCATTATGTTCATACTTCAGGATACCGGATTTTTGCCCTTCTGACAGGAGATCAGAACCAATATATTTATACTTTCTCGTAATAAAAAAAATATTAAATTAGATATCATAATTATGAGAAAAAATAAAAATCATTTATTAAGAGGATACGAATAAGATAATTTTACTTTCCAGAATGATTCATAAAAGGATTAAAAGAATGAAAATAACGGGGTCTATCTTATTCACATTTGTTTTTTATTTCACTGCCTTAGCGCAGGAGGTCTCCAACTGGAAAACATACTCAAGTATGAGTGAAGTTAGAGATATTTTTGTTTTAGAAGATAAAGTGAGTGCTGCAACCAGCGGCGGAGCTTTTTTATATACTTTTTCCGACAATTCCTTCCGTACTCTAACTAAATCAGAAACAATGACAGGCATTTCATTAACAGCTACCTCGGTTGACGGAAATGGAAACATTTGGTTCGGCAGCTCTACCGGGGCTGTAGATATATATAACCCGGCTGAAAATTCAATTAAATCTATTTCTGAAATATTTAATTCCGATAAACCTGTAAAACAAATTAATGAAATTAAAATTTACGGTGATACCGCAATAGTTTCAACAGATTTTGGTATTTCTCTTATTAATACCGGCACGTATGATTTCTTAGATACTCCTGTAAAATTCGGATCGCTTCCTTCAAATATTAAGGTAAACAGCTCTTTAAAAACAGACGTGATATATGCATGTACCGATTTCGGAATAGCGATCCAAAAAGCAGGAAGAACAAATTTGTTAGATCCTGAATCATGGGATGTATATACCAGCAGCCAGGGACTTCCCTCTGACAAAGTTTTTAAGGTTATAAATTTTCAAAACAATATTATTGCCGCTACTGAAAAAGGACTTGCTGTTTTTAACGGACAGTTGTGGACACCTTTTCTGCCAGGATTAAATGAAAGTATTGATCTGCTGGTAAATGCCGGAACTCTTTATATCTTATCATCAGGTGCTATCCGCACTTATACTAACGGTGAGCCTCTATTATATTACCAGGCTCAATATCCTATGACAAAGTTAGGCTACTCTTCAAAGGGCTTATTTGCAGCAAGCAGTAATGGAGTTCTTAAAATTAACAGCGGTACAGATGCAGAAGTTATTTTAGTCAACGGTCCGCCTGCAAACAAATTTCCTGAAATCAGTATTGATAATAACGGAACATTATGGTCAGCCAGCGGCAGGGATGGCGGTGGTGCCGGTTTTTATAAATTAGAGAATGGTGTTTGGACAAATTATAACACGGTAAACACTCCCCAATTACGCACCAATGACGTTTATACTACTTATTCTGCACCAGATAACACAACTTACCTGGGCACATGGGGCAGCGGATTTATACGTGTAAAAGGTGAAGCTATTGATGTTTTTACAGCAGAAAATACGGGAATGAACGGAATTGACAATGATCCTGATTTTTTGGTTATCAGGGGTTTTGGGGTTGATTCACGCCAGAATTTATGGGTATTGAACTATTGGCCAACTGACAGAAGAACTTTAAGTATGTTAACTACTGATAATGTTTGGCATCATTTCAGGGTGCCCGCTGAAGACAATGTAAGCCGGGATCAGCATCTTGAATTAGTGGTAGATCAATATGATACTAAATGGTTTACCCTGCAGACCGGACGGCCAGGTTTATATTTTTTTAATGAAAATAAAACTTATGATAATACTTCAGATGACAGATCTGGTTATATATATAGTTCTAACGGGTTAAACAGTAACATAGTAAACTCAATAATTATAGACAGGCGGGGAGATCTGTGGGTTGGGACCGCATCAGGTGTAAATGTTATTAGTAATTTACAAACCGTTTCTCAAGGTGCCCAGCTAAGAATTACTTCTGTTTTTGCTTTGAGACAACAAACAGTTAACTGTATTGCCGTTGATCCTTTAAATCAAAAGTGGATTGGTACCAACCAGGGAATACTGCTGGTTAACTCTGACGGCTCAAGCCTGCTTACATCCTTCAATACACGAAACAGTCCCATTCTAAGTGATATTATAAGAAGTATTGTGATTGATGAAAACTCCGGAGTAGTTTATGTAGGCACTGATGCAGGTATAACATCATTTCAGACCTTAAGTATAAAACCTCAGGATACTTTTTCGGAATTATTTATTTATCCCAGTCCTTTTATTCTAAAATCTTCAGATAATCTCCTTACTATAGATGGGTTGATAAGAGATACCGATATAAAAATACTAACAGCAAACGGGAAATTAATAAGTGAATTTACATCACCCGGCGGATTAAGGGCAACATGGGATGGCAGAGATACAGACGGGAAACTGGTAAGCAGCGGCGTATATTTTGTTATAGCTTATGATAAAGAAGGTAATAATGTATCTACAAGCAAGGTAGCCGTATTAAGGGAATAGTTTTCACACTTCAAAAACTTACGTAAAAATAATCTAACCATCTGCCGGTATAAAACGGTTAGTCGGGTTATGATAATAATAATATGATAGATTTATCCGGTATATCGCTTCAATTTAGCGGTAAATATTTATTTGATAATGTAAACTTCAGAATTAATTCGGGAGATAAAATATCTCTTGTAGGAGCAAACGGAACCGGTAAGTCTTCCCTGTTAAAAATAATATCAGGCGAGCTTCAGCCTGAATCGGGTAAAGTTTTAAAACAAAAAAGAATAACTATAGGTTATCTTCCGCAGGAAAACGTAACTCATAAAGGAAAAACCCTTCTTAACGAAGCTAAATCTGCACTTAACACTATCATTAATCTTCAAATTAAAGAATCTGAAATTACAGACAGGCTTAATAAAGAAAATTTATCTGAGGAAGAAAAATTTGACCTTGTACATCAGCTTGGTGAAGTTCATCATCGTCTTGAGGAGTTAGATTCTTACAGTGCTGAGTCTAAAGTAGAAAAAATTCTGCTTGGGCTCGGTTTCAGTGAGGAGGATTTTTCCAGGATGACAAATGAATTTTCAGGCGGATGGCAGATGAGAATTGCTCTTGCTAAAATTCTTATTTCTCAGAATGATCTTCTGCTGATGGATGAACCAACCAATCATCTCGATATCGATTCACTTGCATGGCTTGTAAGTTTTCTTAAAAACTACAGCGGTGCCCTGCTTATAGTATCGCATGATAAACACTTTGTTAATGAAGTAACCTCCAAAACTCTGGAGATCTACCTGCAGAAGTTTAATATTTTTAATGGTACTTATGATGCTTACCTGAAGTATAAAGAAGAAAGAGATACATTAGCAGAACATCAGTTTTTGCAGCAGCAGAAAAAAATAAAAGAGACGGAAAGATTTATTGAAAGATTCCGCTATAAGGCAAGCAAGGCTAAACAGGTACAAAGCAGGGTAAAACAGCTTGAAAAGGTAACTCTGATCGAACTTCCGGAAAACAAAGAAGATATTTATTTAAAGTTCCCCGAACCGCCATCCAGCGGCAAAATAAATATTGAGCTGCAGTCAATTTCAAAATCCTACGGCTCAAATGAGATATTCAAAAATCTGGATTTCCAGGTAGACCGTGGGGATAAAATAGCATTTGTAGGACCAAACGGAGCCGGCAAAACTACGTTATCTAAAATTATTGCAGGCGAAACAGATATTGATTCAGGTAAAAGAATAATAGGGCATAATACTATTATTTCTTATTATGCACAGGATGTTGCAGATAATCTAAACCCTGAATCAGATGTTCTTGAAACGGTTGAGGGGATATCCGAAGAAAAAACACTGGGCCAGCTCCGTTCATTACTCGGCTCATTTTTATTTCACGGGGATGATGTGTTTAAGAAGGTGGGGGTATTATCAGGCGGGGAAAAAAGCCGGGTTGCACTTGCTAAAATTTTATTAACCAAATCTAATCTTATAGTTCTTGATGAACCCACTAACCATCTGGATATATCCTCAAAAGAAATTCTGCAGAAGGCACTGATTGATTTTTCCGGCTCACTTATTCTTGTTTCACATGATATCGATTTTCTTGAACCTGTTGCTAATAAAGTTGTTGAAATAAGAAAAGGGATAGTTAAAATATTTCCCGGAGGTATAAATTATTACCTGCAAAAGAGGGATGAGGAATCAGAAAATAAAACTGAGACAAAAAGCAAAACCGGCAATGATGAACTGGCATCCCGGAAAGATCAGAAAAGAATTGAAGCGGAACAAAGACAGAAAAGATATACTGCTACAAAAGATATAATGAAAAAAATTAATGAGCTTGAAATAAATATATCTGACCTGGAAAAGAAAGCAAAAGGCATTGAAGAACTATTAGCTATCTCTGAAACTTATAATGATCCCGAATTTGCGAGACGAAAAAATCTTGAGTTCGGTAAAACAAAAGAAGAGCTTGAAAAATATATATCCGAATGGGAAAGTTTATCAGAGAAGCTTGCTGAAATTGAAAAGCAGTTTTAACCTGTAATTACAGGATTTATGAAAAAATTTTTATACATCGTTCTTGTTAACATAGCAGTTTTTACCGGATTATTAATATTCCTTGAATTATTAATACGGTTATTCTTTCCTCAAATTCAAATACCGGGAACCGATCGTAATCTTTTCATAGATAGTGTCTATTATGATTCTGCCGGACTACTTCCAAATGCCAAAGGTTCCAGTTATGGAATTCCTTTGCAGGTGGATAATAACGGGTTCTGGAAGTTTTCTAAAAAAGCGGGTAATGGGAAAAGGATCCTCTACATAGGCGATTCGATTACTATGGGAATTGGCGTTGAATCAGATTCAACATTTGCAGGTATTATAAATGATGAGGAAAATGTACCTGTTTTAAACTCCGCAATGATAGGGTATTCCAGCAAGGATTATTTAAATATAGTAAAAAAAGTAATTGTTGAAGACAGTAACAAACTTAATATAACAGGGGTATCGTTATTCTGGTGTTTAAATGATGTTTATGATTATTATCCATATGATACTACTCCGGAATTCAAGCCGGATGGTATTTTGGGCGGGGCTTTAACCTTCTTCAAAAAAAACTTTAAGTTGTTTTATTTTATAAAAAATTCCTTTACAGACAGGCAGGAATCATATTATTTATATGATGAGAAGTTTTACAGGGCGGAGAATGAATTCTTCCGGAATTCTTTAGAAAACCTCGTAAAGATTGCCGGTATATTAGAAAAACGGAATATTCCTTTTGAAATATTCTTATTCCCTTATGAGTATCAGTTAAGGGGCAATGAGAAAGAGCAAGTCAACCCGCAGGAACTTCTCGCCGATTCACTCTCTAACTATGATATTTCAGTTCACAATTTAACATCATCGTTTAAAAGTGTAACTGTTCCAGGAGATTTGTATTTATATGGCGATGGTATTCATTTTTCAAATTCCGGACACAGGGTTGCAGCAGAGTATATTAAAAGCACACACTAAACTTATATATTTTTAATCCCACTAATCTTTTGAAAAATAATATCATTCACAGGCTAAAGCCCGTGCTACAAAGTCATCTTATTGGGAAATACTGGCTCAGACTATACCTTTACACCTAAAAACTCTTCAGCCAGAGCAATACCGCCCCATAAAGCAGCGTCATCACCAAGTTTGGCGGCTTTTATCTTTACACCTTTTGCGGCTGCCAGCAGTGCATGATCCTTAAAGGCTTGTTTTATCTTCGGCATCATAAAATGATCGAGAGCCTCTATTACTCCCCCGCCAAGGATTATCAAATCAAAATTTAAAAGATTGGTAATACTTGCAAGAACAATACCTATAGTTTCGGACGCTTCTGATATTCTTTTTACTACTACTTTGTCATTAGCATTAACAGCAGCAAGAAGGGCCTTGCTTTTTATTTTTTCTCCGGGCTGCACATACTTGCTGATAACCGTCTTTTTCTTCGCTTTTACATCTTCAAGGATATTACGGGTTATTGCGGTCCGGCTGGCAACTGCCTCAAAACAGCCCCGGTTGCCGCAGCCGCAAAGCGGCCCGTCTTTCTGAACAACAAAATGTCCTATCTCGCCGGCAACATAGTTTATACCGCGATAAATCTTTTCATCAAAAAATAATGCTCCGCCAATGCCTGTACCGATAAACATAACGAACATATCTTTAGCATCTTTTCCAAGTCCGAATTTTTTAATACCAAGAGCACCAAGGTTAACATCATTTTCAATCAAAACAGGATATGGAATCAATGCCTGCAATTTTTCTTTGATATTAAAATTTTTCAGTCCCAGGTTAGGTGCCAAGCCAATAATGCCTGTAACAGGGTTAACAGAACCCGGCACTCCGAGACACACAGCCTTCACATTTTTTTTTGATAATCCGGCTTGTTTTACTGTATCGCTAATTATTGAAGCAAGTGCTTTAATATAGCTGGCCGGAGAAGAATCAGAATTTGTAGGCTTCTTTACACGTGCTATAATTCCCCGGGAATTTATTGCTGCTGCAAGAATTTTTGTCCCCCCCATATCAACACTTATTACACAATCCTTTTCCAGAATACCTCCGCATTTTGTACAGAAAAATAGTAAAGAATAAGACGGTTATCAAAATTGTTTTTTTAACAGAATTATCTTTATAAATACTAATATTTTTACTTCAGTATGTACTGTAAAACTCCTCTCCTTATATCTTACTCAGGGATATTTAGCCTTATTTTTCCTAATTTGAATAATGAAAAATCCTAAACCTTTAAAGAGATTCGGGCAGAATTATTTAACTGATCAGAATATCTTATCTAAAATAGCCGAAGAGGTAAATCCGCAGCCGGGAGATAAAATTATAGAGATTGGCCCCGGTACCGGTGCTTTAACGGCAAAACTGCTGGAAAAGATACCATCTATTACTGCTGTTGAAATTGATACAAGAGTAATAGAAGAATTAAAACTTTCATACCCTGAAATAAACCTAATAAGGGGAGATTTTTTAGATATTGATCTTACAGAACTGTATGATAATAAAAAACTAAGAATTGCAGGAAATATCCCTTATAATTTAACTTCACCAATCCTGTTTAAATTAATTGAAAACAATAATATAATTTCAGATGCTGTCCTGATGGTTCAGTTTGAGGTTGCCCAAAGAATGACCGCACAAAAAGGGAGCAAAGATTACAGTATATTATCTGTTATTCTTAAATATTTTTCTGATGTAAAAATATCTTTTAAAGTATCACCTAATGTTTTTTATCCAAAACCGAAAGTATACTCTGCTGTTATTCATATTTTTATGAAAGAGAAACAAACCAGTAAAGAAGCCGACAGGTATTTAATTAAAATGGTAAAAGCAGCGTTCGGAAACAGGAGAAAAACTCTTAAAAATTCCCTAAGTAATAGTATATTTGGTAATATTAATTTTTCGGGTTCCGGGATTGATTTGTCTCTTCGTGCTGAGCAGCTTGATCTGGAAGATTTTGTTAAACTTGCGGAGTATGCCCGAATTTATCAGAAAAACAATACTGTTCTACCGGATATGCAGAATTTCCCGGAATAATAATAAAACCTGAATGCACAGAATAAAATCCTTTTTACATAATTTAAAAGCCTACGACCTGGTGGTTGTGGTTTTTTGTATTTTTTTATCACTAATAAATATCTTTTACCAGGATAAAATTCCGCAGTGGCAGTCTTTTATACTGATTAATATTGGTATTATAATTTTTGCATTCATTCTTGCCTATCTTGAAGATAAATACAACAGCAGAATCATAAGGATTATACATTACTGGTATATTGCTCCCCTTATTCTTCTAACATTTAAACAGCTTTATTTTATTATTAAACCTATCCGCGGCGAAGATTTCGATCATTTATTTATTGCCGCAGACAGATGGCTGTTTGGAACCGATCCTACGCATTTTCTTTACCAGTTTTCTCATCCGGTATTAACTGAAATTTTGCAAATTATATACGGACTTTTCTATTTCCTTCCTATTATTTTAGCTCTTGCACTGCTAAGAAAAAGAAAGTACCTCGCTACAGATTATGCAGTCTTCTCTGTTATTTATGGATTTTATCTTTCTTACCTTGGCTATTTTGCTCTCCCCGGAATAGGGCCAAGATTTATACTGCATGATTTTCATTCTATAAACACCGAACTTCCGGGATTATGGGCTACAAATTTTTTAAGAGAGCTTATTAACATTGGAGAATCGATACCTGCCGGTACTCCTAACCCCGCAGAGGTAGTGCAAAGGGATATTTTTCCCAGCGGCCATACAATGATTACCCTTATAGTAATGTATTTATCAGTAAAATTAAAAAGCCGTTCAAAATATTTTTTATTACCGGCAGGTGCTCTGCTTATTTTCTCTACTGTTTATTTAAGGTATCATTATGTAATTGATTTAATCGGCGGACTGGTATTTATGATTTTTTCTGTATGGTCCGGAAAGCATTTGTTTAACTGGTGGCAGCGCAGAGTAGGAAAGGAAGAGTTTGAATACAGCTTAAACTTAGATGAGAAAAAGGAATAATGAATAATGAGTGAAAAGAAAAAACAGGTAAAAAGAATTTTTGATTCTATTGCCGGAAGGTATGACCTGTTAAATCATCTGTTAAGCTTCGGTATTGATAAGTATTGGCGGAAAAAGGCATTAAAACTATCCGGGATTACTTCCGATTCAATACTGCTGGATGTTGCATGCGGGACGGGAGATGTTGCAATTGAAGCTAAAAGATACGGCGTTAAAAATATATTTGGCGCTGATTTCTCACATAATATGCTGATGTTGTTCAATAAAAAAAGTGAATGGATAGCCGGCAGAAATGTTCAAATGGTTGCAGAAAAAATGCCTGTAAAAAACAATACGATAACGCATATTACCGTAGCCTTCGGTGTAAGAAATTTTTATGATATCCAGGCAGGGTTTAATTCCTTCTTCAGGGTATTAAAGGATAAGGGTAAAGCCGTTATTATTGAGTTCAGGATGCCTGCTGATCCTTTATTCAAAACATTATATAAGTTTTACTTTAAAAAAATCCTTCCTGTTATAGGAGGAGTGATATCGGGAGATAAAGAAGCGTATATGTATCTGCCAAGATCTGTAGAAGAATTTGATGAGAAAGTTAATTTATCCCTATTATTAAAAAATTCGGGGTTCAGTAAAATTAATGTCCATTCCCTGTCACTTGGAATAGTACAGGTGATAATTGCAGAAAAATAATTGCCGAAAAATAATTAACCGACAGGAACAGTAATCACAAACTCAGCCCCATTTCCTCTAACCAATTTCACACTTCCATTAAGCTGATAAGCAAGGTTTTGGACAAGCTCCAGCCCAAGAGTCTCGGTTTTGGTAATATCCAGATCCTCAGAGACCCCAACACCGTTATCTTTTACTGAAATGCCGAACAGTCCTTCATTATCCAGATAAAGATTTATTGTAATATGCGGGGTTGAAATACCCTGAAAAGCATGTTTTAAACAATTGGTAAGAAGTTCGTTTACTATTAGTCCTAATGGTATGGCAGAGTCAATTGGGAAAAAAATCTCTTTATGCTGAAAATTTAATGTAAGATTTTTAGTATAAAAATTATATGTGCTGCAGAGATGCATAACCAGGTCTTTTATATAATCAATAATATTTATATGCGACAAAGATTTTGATTCATAAAGTTTCTGGTGAATTAATGCCATAGAGCTGATACGCTGCTGACACTCGCTAAATATATCCTTAAGGGACTCTTCTTTTATATATGAGGACTGAATATTTAACAAACTGGAAACCATCTGCAGATTGTTTTTAACACGGTGATGTATTTCCTTAAGCAGCACAGTTTTCTCTTTCAAAGATGCAGTAATTCTCTCTTCCTCAAGAACATGCATTGTGATATTTGTTAAGGTTATAATATAACCCTGTACCTTATCCTGTTCACCGCCGGAAAGCGATCCGGCTTTACATATAAGATTAAAAGCTTCACCATCTTTTCTTTGATATAAAACTTCCAGTTGTACCGGCAGTATGCCTGTAAGAACTTTGTTTAAAGAAATACTATTTTTCATATCATCTTCAAAAGTAAAAACAGAATCAAACGGCATATTAAGTAATGATTCTCCTGCCAGTTTTTCGGCACCCCTGCTTGCCCGTATTATTTTTGCAGATTCATCGCAAACAATAATTGCGTCTACTGCCTGTTCTATAACCGAGCGCGCCAGCTTTTCAGCCGCAAAAAGTTCCTCGTTTTTCTTTTGCTCGGTCAAATCTGTGATGGTCAGGCAAATTACAGGATTACTGTCTTCAGATGGAATACTATTAAGACATACAGACACAGGAACTAAAGTCCCCTCGCCTGTTAAAAGATTTATCTCAATCCTGGAATTTTCACTATGTACCTTGAGGAATTCGGTAAACCTGTCAAGGTCTGAAATGCCCACCCATTTAAAAACTGAAGAGCCGATAATAAATTCAAACGGAATATTAAGCAGCTGGGCAAATTTAGTATTTGAAAAAGCAATTGCGCCTTCCCCCGATATAGTTATTGCACCTTCATTGATTTGCTCAACTATCATCCGGTAAGGGCTATCGGCGTCTTTCAACGTCCAGACCTGTTCACCGCTTTTAGTAGATATAAGAAGAGCATCAACTTTATTATACTTAATAGCTTCTATTGTTTCTTCTGCTTCAATAAGCCGCTGCATCAGGTCTTCAATAGAATGGTCTTTGCTTTGTTTAAATATTTCCTTCATAGTTTCACTTTTTCAAAAAAAAAGAATTATTCTTTCAACGGTTGAATATCCAATCCAATTAGAAGGCGTTCGGTATTTGAGAGATCACCAATAATTTTCCTTACAGGTGCGGGCAGTTTCTTTACAAGCGTTGGAATTGCCAGAATCTGATCACCCTGTGCCAGCTTTGGATTTTTTAACAGGTCTATAATTTCAATTTTATATTTTCCGGGCAAATGCTCATCACAAACTTTTTTCAGGTTGGAAAATGCAGCAATAGACCTTGGGGTTTGCCCGGCAACATACAGACGCAGTTCAAACGGCTTTTCCTTTTTTGTTTTAGGAGTTTTAGCTTTCTTCACCTCTGTTGTTTTAGCCGGACTTTTTGCCATTTCTGTCACCCTTGGAAAATTTTTTATTTATATTTTGTCTTTTAACAGCTTCTTCTTTAAGTACTATCCTGGTTCTATCTTCCTCAATATGTGTAAGGCTCAGACTTTTCTCCATTTCAATTACCTGGGCTTCATATTCTGATCTTATAGCTTCAATCTTCGCTTCGGCAGCTTTTCTGATTTTAGAAATATTAAGTTCCAAAGCATGTTTTTCTTCTTTTCTTTGTTCAAGCATATGGTTATCCAAAGCTTCCCGGGCAACCCTTGCAGAACCAATAAGTATGCCTTCCTTACTTACATAAACATCAATTAATTTTATTCCTTTTGATGATAACACAAACTCCCTCATCTGGCGTGAATGTTCCATTCCGCGTGATTTAAGAATATATATAGCACGGTTACGTTCACCGTTAGCTTCCATATCAAAAAGTAAGATCCATGTATCCACCAGCGATGATACACCAACATCTGTTCTTTCGATAGATGTTCCACCATTAACAAGGTTGGAGAACAGAGTGGTAATTTTCTTTACTTTGAAAAAGTCTATTAAACGGGTAAGCAATGAATTTGTTTCATTTATAGTTGCAATAGTAGTTAAATTACTAATCGGATCAATTACAACCCCCCTTGGTTCAAACTCATTGGTAATTTTGTGTATAATAGCCAAATGCATTTCAAGACTGTAATATGTCGGACGGATAACATGAAACTTCAGTAAGCCTTTATCTTCCCATTGACTTAAATTTATACCTATTGATTTCATATTCCGTTTAATCTGCTCTTCAGATTCCTCATATGCAACATATAAACATTTCTCACCTCTGCTGCAGGTTTCATTAATAAAGTGAGCAAGCAGGCTTGATTTACCGGCACCAGCAGTACCGGAAACCAAAACGGTAGAGCCGCGGTAATATCCTTTTCCCCCCATCATTTCATCTAGCCCTTTTACACCAGTGGATATACGCTCCCGCGATGCTTCATGCTTAAGCCTTAATGAAGAGATAGGAAGTACTGAAATGCCATCTTCATTTATTAAGAAGGGGTATTCATTCATGCCGTGAGAGGAACCTCTGTATTTTATAACGCGTAATCTTCGTGTGCTAAACTGTTCGGTAATCCTGTTATCAAGATAAATAACACAATCCGAAACATATTCCTCAAGGCCATGCCTTGTAAGTGTATTTTCTCCTTTTTCGCCGGTTATTACCGCAGTAATGCCTTTATCTTTTAACCACCTGAATAATCTCACTAATTCAGCGCGAAGTATTGCATGGTTGGATATTCCTGAAAAAAGAGATTCAATTGTATCTAGAGCTATTCTTTTTGCTCCAATTGAGTTAATAATATATTCAAGCCGTATAAACAAGCCGTCAAGATTAAATTCGCCGGTTTCTTCAATTTCATTTTTATCAACGCGAATGTAATCGATAGATATTAGTTTTTGCTTAATAAGTTTTGGCAGATCAAAACCTAAAGAAGCAACGTTTTGTATTAACTCGTTAGGTGCCTCTTCAAAAGAGACGAGTACACCCGGTTCCTTGTATAAAACGGCTCCTTTTACAATAAACTCAATAGCAAACAGTGTTTTCCCGCAGCCGGCACTGCCGCAAATAAGCGTAGGCCTGCCTTCAGGAAGGCCGCCAAAAGTAATTTCATCAAAGCCCGAAATACCGGTCGGTGCTTTAATTAATTTCTTCAAATTTCCTTTATTCACTAAAAAAACCTTTAAAATATTAAATTCGGTAAGGATTAAAATTCATATGAGAGGATTAGAAAATATGCAACCCTTTTGCCCTAAACTATAAATATGCAGGTAGTTAATAATAATAATAATTACTCTAAATTTGCATTCTGATTTAAAAAATCATCTGACTATTTATATTACAAGATATTTATGTACACAGGTGTGAAAATATCGAAAAATAAAAAAATAAAAAATGCTTTGTGATTATAATCACAAAGCATTATAAAAGGATTAGAATATATTATTTTACGCTGTATTGTATTAAGGTTTGACTAACAACAGAACTTGAGTCAGCAAAATCAATTCCATTACCGGAAAAAACACCTGAAACAAGGGCATTACCCTCCCATTTTACAACGCCTATACCTGCAGCAAACCAGGCACGGGCTGTGTATTCCTTAACTGGCACTGAAGGAAGTGCAAGTTTTAAAGCATAACGTATTTTAACAGCATTTTTTGTTTCACTTCCGGTTACCAGATTAAGAGGAATATTTTCTTTACCCTCATAATAAGCTTTTATTTCAATTACTTTATTAGCTAACAGGGAAATTGCAAAAACATCCCAGGTAGTGGTACCCTCAAAATTGGGTGAATAAAGTTTTAAATCAGTATCAATCTGGGCTAATGCAAGTAAAGGCTGATACTCTGCCGGAAGGTTTGCTGCCAGGCCGGTAGTATCGACAAAATAAAGGACCTCCCCGGAGCCTGATTTTCTGAAATAAGCAATATTAGTAAAAGTTTGGCCCGCAATAGTTATAGAGTCAATTTGTACCTGGTAAGAATTGCCACTCTTAACCTGTGTGCCCTGGTAGCTGGATGACCTTGTGCCGGTATTTTGATTTTGGTTTGAATCAGTTATCTCGGAAGTATATTTATAATAATTACCATTTGCATCAGGGAAATAATTTTCGGTTGTGCCGTTCTCAGGATCGGTTGAGCTATCTTCACAGGCGCTGAATAAAATTGCACTTGCAAATACTAAGATAATGAGATAAGAAATCGGTTTCATATTTTTCCTTTTAATAGTTGATCTTTCAGTTTATTAAATGCAGCAGCCCTGTGGCTGATTTTATTTTTTTCTTCAAGCGACAGTTCAGCGGTAGTTTTGTTAAACCCGTCAGGCAGAAATAAAGGATCATACCCAAACCCGTTATTTCCGCGGGGTTCTTTAATAATTCTTCCTTTTACTTCGCCAAATGCAGTCAAATATTTGTTACCATCAAAAAAAACTGCCGTACAAACAAATTGAGCAGGATGCGGTTCAGGAAATTTTTCCAGTTCAAATAGTAGTTTTAGATTATTATCATTATCCGAGGAATACTTACCTGCATACCTTGCTGAATATACCCCCGGCCTTTTATCAAGTTGTAAAACTTCAATACCCGAATCATCACCTACAGACGGGATGCCTGTATATTTAAAAACAGTTTCTGCTTTTATCCTTGCATTTTCTTCAAACGTTACACCTGTTTCTTCAATATCGGGAATACCGTTTAAATCAAGGAGTGAAATCAGTTCGAATTCTTTCCCGAGGATTGATTGAACTTCATTTATTTTACCTTTATTTCTTGATGCAAATATTATTTTCATATTTCATTAATCCCGGGTTCTTCATTAAACAAATCTTCCATAACCTCAAAAGCATAACGCAGGTGAGGGATAACAATAGAGCCCCCGACAATTAATGCAACATTAAAAGATTCATATAATTCTTCTTTAGACGCACCTTCCTGGATAGAGCGGTCAATATGATAGAATATACAATCATTGCATCGCAGCACCATGGAGCCGACTAATCCCATTAGTTCTTTGGTTTTTGCAGGAAGAGCACCGTTAATATAAGCTTTGTTATCGAGAGCAAAAAATTTATTGAAGTCTCTAAACCCGGAATTCAGAATTTTATCATTCATATCTGCACGGTATTTACGGGTCTGTGAAACAGTTTTTTTCATTGAGATCCTTAGGGTGAAAATTTGAGAATTGTAATTTACATAAAAGCACACTTATCTGAAAAGACTTTGGGATGTCCGGCACACCAGGGAAAAATATTCTTTGTCCATACAACACCTCGGTAAAGAGTCTGTTGCAGAACTAATAATTTAAATGTTTTTTCCTTGAAAGAGACTGTTTCTTATTGCTACGACATTTATGTCGTGGTTTAGGATTCCAAATGTTTTGGCTTTAGCCCCAATTAAGGCAAATTGTGGCTAAAGCCTCCATGCTTATAGTTTTTCTCCCACGACTTAAAAGTCGTGGCAATTGATACGCTCTCCATGTGAAGTTAAGGCTAAGTTCTGCAACAGACACTGAATCCAGGTGTTAACCTTTGACAGGATTCAGCAACAGCCTGCTGCGGAGTTAATAGCACATACTAATTGTTTTCGCTCCGTTAACATGGTGTTGCAGAACTATACTAATGTTACCACTGTTTTTATTGGGATTAAATGAAATTCCAGGTAAATAATTTTAATCCATGGTTATAACTTCAATGAAAATCCCCGCCTGGGCGGGGCGCAGAGGGCCTGCCAAGGCATAGCTGTTTAGCATAGCCTGGTGGGTAACAGCTATGAACTGACAACGAACCCTAAAAAATTATGGTACTGATTACATATTCAGTACCATTATAATAATGTATTTTAGTTTGATGCCAGATCGTTTAATGTATTCAAAATCCTTGTCTTCTGGTTTTCATCCTTAACCTTATCTAATGCCTTTTGATAATATTCTTTGGCAAGTTTATTTTCCCCTTTATTCATATATGCTTCAGCCAGACTATCATAAACATTCCAGGAATCAGGAAACTTCTCAACATTAAATTTGAATACTTCTATTGCTTTATCTGTTTTAGCCGCACCAAGCAGTACATAACCAAAGTTATTTACCTCCACTTCTGTTGCCATGCCATAGGCTTCTTTTAGTATGTCCTCTGATTCTTTTGTTTTACCCTGCTTATCTAACAATAATGATTTGGTAGTTAAGGTTGAAAAATTTCTGTTTAGCTGAATGGCTCTATCAGCCCACTGTGCAGCATTTTCCAGGTGAACATCATTATTTATGCAGTACATTGCAGCCTGCTGATGTGGCTGCCAGAAAAACCCATTAATAAAACGAAGATCATCTTTTAAATTGTTTATTACAATTTCATGTATGTCTACTTCAACTTCGAAAGGCACTTTTAATTTATCCCAGCGTAATACAACCTGCGTCTTATTCGGATCAGATGTTTCAAAATTGTAATTGAGGTACTCCATAAATTCAGCGGCAACAGGTTTTACTGTAAAGCGCAACTGATCATCTTCTTCCCTGTAAAAAAAACTTCCCCATGATTTTGAAAATGTATTTAATATAATCGTCCATTCATTTTCGGTTGGAATCATATGCAGGCCATAGCTGCCGGCAGGTACAATTTTTCCATCTATTTTAACAGGATCAGAAAAAGTGATTGTTGTATTTTCATTTGCTCCTGCCCGCCATACCTGGTTATATGGTACTAATTTTCCCCAAACAGCTCTGCCGTTAACAGCCGGGCGGTGGTAACTAATGGTTATATCAGTCAATCCTATTTTCTGCATTACCATGGCTTCCTGACTTGCATCAGGAACAGGTATGGGTCTTGGCTGAGCTGCTGTTTCAGTTAAAAACACAAAGAAAAGAACAATAAAGTAAATGCCCGCAACAGTTGTTGCCAAATTTTTCATAAGCGCTCCTTTAGATAATGTTTATGGTAGTAATAAAAAGTACTGAAATTCAAATTGTAAGGAAACTCAATATTTCAGATAACATTAATTCAATTTTATCGGTTAATTTGCTCTTTTCTTTTGACCAATCAAATTTATATTTATTATTTTGACAATTACGAGC
>JAWOJF010000139.1:0-10774 GCA_046481785.1 Ignavibacteriaceae bacterium
CTTTTTTATTTTTACTTGGTTATGATTATGTAGCACAGGCTTTAGCCTGTGGATAACCACTGTAGCACAGGCTGAAGGGTCTGTTACAGAACTACAACTTCTGTCATCCCGACTCGTCGGGATCTCACCGCCGCATTTGCATTGAGATTCCTCAGTCGATCCGCCGGGGCGGACGTCAGAATGACAATTCCGGGTTGTGCAACAGACTCAAAAGCCTGTGCTGCAAGGTTTAGTTCAGTTTGTTTAAGACATTTAAAAAATAAGGCAAGTGTGTTCAGTTTTACAGATCGGTTTGTTCGTTTATATAGCCATCACTCATTATTATAGTTTTAAGCACTGAGTTATCCGATATCTGACTGTCAAGTTTTTCAAAATGATCAATTAGAAAATTGATCCTCTCATTCTCTTTCTGAATTTCAAGAAGTGCCTGCTGCTGCTTTAAAGACAAACCCGATTTTTCTGCAAGTTTAAATGATTTTGAAGTTGAATTAAAGTAGTTGTTCCAGAAGGAATCCTCCAACTGGAAATGAATTTTGCCTATTATTTTTTCAAACTTATTCTGCATCTCATAAAGCAGTTCTTTATTTACGTTTTCCGGATGATCATTGTATTCATCAATATCTGCTATATTATATCCATCAGGATGAACCCGGATATCCCTAAGTAAAAATCTGCCCACACCTGTAACAATAATATCCATCTCATCATTTTCGTATTTCTTTAAGATACTGCTTATAATAACATAACTGCCAATATTGGAAAGTTCCTTATCTATAATAGGCAGGACGCCAAATCCGGTACTCTCGGACATACACCGGGTAATCATTTTTTTATATCTCTCTTCAAAAATATGCAGAGGATACCTGGATTTTGGAAAAATTACAAGATTTAATGGAAATATTGGTATTGTAATCATATAATTGTAAAAATGACCGGCTGTCCCAATCAGAATAGTCATTCCCCCGAAAATAGGAATTTTTAAATTCCCAATTTTCGCGGGAATGACCTGCACTAAGGGACAGCCACAAATGATAATTTATTTAAAGATAACATCTCCTGAAAGAGATGTTATCTTTGTTAAGTTAAAAATGCTATTTTGCTTCACTTAAACGTTTGGCTGCTTCATCCCAGTTTACAACATTCCACCAGTTATCAATATATTCAGGACGTTTATTCTGATATTTTAAATAATAAGCATGCTCCCAAACATCCAACCCTAAAATAGGTGTACCTTTCTGCTCTGCTATATCCATTATCGGATTATCCTGGTTAGCAGTTGAGGTTACAACCAATTTTCCATCCTGAACAATAAGCCATGCCCAGCCGGAGCCGAACCTGGTTGCAGCCGCAGTATTAAACTGTTTTTTTAATTCTTCGAATGAACCAAATGCAGAATTTATTGCGCTTTCAAGGTCGCCTGAAGGGAATCCGCCCCCGCCTTTTTTCATTAATTGCCAGAATAATGAATGATTATAATGCCCTCCGCCGTTATTCCGTACGGCAACAGGATATTTTGAAATATTTTTTAAAATATCTTCGAGTGATTTATTTTCTGCATCTGTCCCGGCAATAGCATTATTAAGATTGGTAACATATGCGTTATGGTGTTTTGTGTGATGGATTTCCATCGTCTGCTTGTCAATATATGGTTCCAGAGCATCATAGCTGTAGGGAAGTGGAGGTAGTTCGAATTTTGCCATTATATTTCTCCTTTTTATGCCTGTCTCTGACGAGGCAAGCGGGTTTGTTATTTTATTTAAAGCATTTACAAATGGTGTAATTCCTGCAAGAGTAATACTGAAAGAATATAAAAAATTTCTTCGTTTCATGGTTATACTGCAGATAAGTTAATTTAATAAAAAGATTTATTTATTTATCACACACCAAATGATTCACCGCAGCCGCATGTTTTGGATGCATTTGGATTATTAAATACAAATCCCTTTCCGTTTAAGCCGTCGGTAAAATCAAGTTCAGTTCCTGAGAGATAAAACAGACTTTTGCCGTCTACAAATAACCTTATATTATTCTGTTCTATTATAGTATCGCCTTCACCGGCTTCAGTATCGAAGCCAAGAGTATAAGTTAGTCCCGAACATCCGCCTCCTTTTACACCTACTCTTAATCCATAACTTTCGGGAATTTTATTCTCATCCATAATTTTCTTTACTTCTTTGGCGGCTTTTTCGGTTATTATTATTTCGCTTATAACCTGTTCGTTTGTCATTACATTTCCTTTTGAATAATAAAATATAAAAAAATATTGTTATAGTACTTATAAAGGATCACCGGGCTGAGTTGTTACAAACTCAGGATAATTCAATTTCCATCCCAGTTTATTTACAGGCACAAAAATTCCTTCATTCTCAAAATATTCACCAAGCTTCACGGCTATTTTTTCGGCTTCCGCATATGAAACAAGTATATCCTTTTTCTCTAAGAACCTTTTTAGTCCGTATTGAAAATCCCTGAAGAAGAAATTTGAATTATGGAACAGCGGGAACTTAGCCTTCAGGTAATTCAGAAATACCTGGTGGTTAGTTTTAAGTAATTCAATATGTTTTAATAATTTTTGATCCATAAAACTCTCTTAATTGGTTGTTATTTCTTTTATTTTATACAAAGGTGAACTTTGTCTTAATTCCTTTACAGTTTTTACTACTTTGTCTATAGTATACCTAATTTCTTCCTGTGTATTAAATCTTCCAATGCCAAACCTTACGGATGCACGGGATAAATCATCGGAAAGCCCAATTGCTTTAAGAACATGGCTTGGTTTTAATGATGCTGAAGTACATGCTGAACCAGTTGATACAGCAATCTCTCTCATACTTGTCAGCAGAGTCTCCGCTTTTACCCCTTCAAAGCTTAAATTAAGATTACCCGGCAGCCCGTTATGAAGGGAAGAATTAAGATGAACTCCATCCAGTTCGGAAATTATTCCGTTGTAAAGCATATCTCTTAATTTTTCAATTCGTCCCGACTCTTCTTTTAATGAAGAATAAAATAATTCTGCTGCTTTTCCAAATCCGGCAATAGCCGGTACATTAAGTGTACCTGATCTTAATCCGTTTTCATGCCCGCCGCCTAATATTTGAGGCTCTAATTTTATGGCGGGATTTTTTGAACGTACATATAAGGCTCCTATTCCTTTAGTGCCATAAATTTTATGGGCAGAGAAGGAGATCATATCAACATTCAATTCATCTAAATTAAAAGAAATTTTACCAATAGCCTGTGCTGCATCAGTATGAAAGAAAACATTTTTCTCTCTGCAGATATTCCCAATTTCCTTTATATCCTGTATGGTTCCAATTTCATTATTTGCAGCAATAATAGTTACAAGTATAGTATCATTGTTTATGCTTGACTTAAGTTCTTCGGTATCTATAAGTCCTGTTTTATTAACCGGCAGATAAACTATATCAAAACCCTTTTGCTCAAGATGTTTTAATGAATCAAGAGACGCTGAATGCTCAACAGCAGAAGTAATTATTCTTTTCCCTTTTTTATAATAACTCTGAGCAATTCCAAAATGAACAAGATTGATTGATTCAGTTGTACCGCTTGTAAAATATATTTCCTTAGCTGCTGCGCCAATTGCTTTAGCAATATTTTCCCGGGCATATTTTACTGCTGCATCAGCTTCAAAACCAAACGAATGTTTGCTTGAAGCATTACCAAACTTTTCCAGTAAATATGGTTTCATAACCTCAAATACTTCCGGATCGAGCGGGGTAGTGGCATGGTTATCTAAATATATTGGCAATTTCATTTATAAAATCTGAGAAACGGTTGTTAAATTAAATATTTTATTTATCTCTGCCTGTACTTTACTTAACGGATCCCGGATCTGGCAGCAGTCAAACCGTGCGCAATCTATTGCAGAGCCGCTTTCCTTCATGCAGGAGGTAATCTGTATTTTCTCGATAGATGATATTACGTCGTTAAGAGTAATATACTTTGCGTCCCTTGCTAATGAGTAGCCGCCTTTTATTCCCTGGTAAGAAACTATAACCTTATTTTTTACCAGTTTTTGGAGGATTTTAGATAAAATTTCAAATGGAATATTATAATTTACTGAAATTTCTTTAGCTGTAATACAATTACATTCAGGTTTTAAAGCAATGTACTTTACTGCCAATAAGGCGTATTCTGTCTTTTTTGATAATTTCAGCATAAAATAGGACTAATTAGGTCTGGTTTCAAACATATAGAAAATGCTTAAAAAATGCAAATTTGGATAAGTATTGGTTAAAAAAGAATTGAATTAAATAAAATGAGGAATATCTTTAATACTTTATACATGGAAATCCATCATAGTTTTTCAAGTATAGCAATAAAGAGTTTTAAATGATAGGCTAAAAGCCTAACAATGTTATAGAACTTTTAGCAAAATCAATTAATGGTGAGAAGTAAATACCAAATACTAATACGGGTATAAGAAGTAAAATTACAATAATTATTCCCGGTATGGATGTAACAAAACCCGGTTTGGGTATCTCAGGCCTTACAAGGAACAGATTTTTAAGTACACGTATGTAATAGTAAAGTGAAACAACAGTGTTTAGCAGTGCAATAACTGCAAGCCCGAGCATATTAGCGTCTACCAAAGCGGAAAAAATATAGAGTTTGCCAATAAATCCGGCGGTGGGGGGGAGCCCCGTTAAAGAGACTAAAAATATTCCAAGCGAGACACTAAGGAATGGAACCGAATAACCAAGCCCCTTATAATCATCAATATTTTCACTTCCGGTTTTGTTTGCTATAAGCATTACAATAAAGAAAGCGCCCAGGTTCATAAATGCATAAATTGCAAAATAAATAAGTATTGCTGTTAAACCCTGGTTAGAAAGAACAGCCAGGCCAAGCATTAAGTAACCGGCATGTGCTATGCTTGAGTAAGCAAGCATTCTTTTCAGGTTATCCTGCCATAATGCTGCAAAATTTCCAAGAGTCATTGTAAGGATGGAAATAATTACAAAGAATGTCTGCCAGTCAATAATATCAATTAACTGCCAGTATCCCGTTGCATCAACCGATTTAATAAAAGTAACTTTTATAAATCTTATAAGAAGAGCAAAACCGGCGGCTTTACTTGCAACCGATAAAAATGCAGTAATTGTAATAGGAGCGCCTTCATAAACATCCGGAGTCCAGAAGTGGAAAGGAGCGGCTGAAATTTTATATCCTATACCCACAAAAATTAATAACCCGGCAAGCATAAAGATCATAGAATCAAACTGTGCGGCCTGTATAAGCGAATTTATTTCGTATAAATTAGTACTGCCTGTAAGTCCGTATACAATTGATATACCAAATAACATAATACCTGATGAAACAGAACCGTATATGACATATTTTAATGATGCTTCACTGCTTCGTAATGAATGTTTTGAAAATCCTGCTAATACATAAGAAGAAAGAGAAACTAGTTCAAGCGAGAGATAAATTAAAATAAGGTCGGCGGCTGAGATCATAAAGAACATACCTAAAACCATTCCAAAGATCAAAGTATAATATTCGCCGTGCCTGTCAAAGGACTGCTTTATTTCTGATGATGTAAGAGAGAAAAGAATTACAAAAAAAGTGGCGGTAACAACTAATCCCTTAAAAAAAGCACCAAAGGCATCCACTGCAATCATTCCTTTGGAATTTGCAGGGTTAGAGGCAAAAACATTCATTCCGAATTGCTCCAGGATAAAATACCCGGTAACAATTAATCCTGCCAGTGAAATCCATGGAAGGAGTTTTTTGTTTTTCCCCATTATTAAATCAACGGTTACAATTAAAACCAGTGCCAGGGAAATAACTATCTCCGGCATCAGGTATCCAAAACTGTCTGTTATGTATGTAAGATTAGTATCCACTTTAATCTCTAAAAAATTGTCGAATTACCGAATTTGCGAATTCCAAATCCCAATTCGGGAATTCGGGAATTCGCTAATTCGCGAATTAAAATCCTATTGAACTATACAATCCTTTTGCATCTGCCATAAACTTAGCCATGGCATTAACTGATGAGTTCATAAGATCGAGCATTGCAGAAGGATAAACTCCTAAGAAAAGAATTATTATGCTTAGCGGAACAAGCATTGCATATTCCCTGAATGTAAGATCTTTTAATGCATTCCATTTTTCAGGAAGCTTACCTAGAAATACTCTCTGGAAACTCCAGAGCATATAGCCAGCACCAAGTAAAATACCAAGTGTTGAAATAATAGTTATAATTCTTATACCTTCTGAACCAAATGCACCAAGGAATACAAAAGCTTCTGAAATAAAACCGCTTAAACCGGGAAGTCCTATTGCTGCAAAGAATGCAAGTGTTACAAACCCGGTATAGACCGGCATCTGGGTAGCAAGTCCGCCAAAATCATCAAGCCCTCGTGTATGGGTTCTGTCATAAATAACTCCCACAATAAGGAAGAGCATTGCTGTAATTGTACCATGGTTAAACATCTGTAATACTGCGCCGGAAATTCCTATGCTGTTAAGTGATGCCATACCCAGCATTACAAATCCCATATGGGAAACAGATGAATAAGCAATCAGCTTTTTAAAATCCTTCTGAGCCATTGCACAGAGAGCGCCGTAGATAATATTTATCATTCCAAACAGGGCAATGTACCATACAAGCTGATGAGTAATATCAGGAAATATGGGATAACATATTCTGAGTATGCCGTAAGTACCCATCTTCAAAAGTACACCTGCCAGTATAACACTTATGGCAGTCGGAGCTTCCACATGTGCATCGGGCAGCCACGTATGGAAGGGGAACATTGGTATTTTAATAGCAAAACCGGCAAACAGCAGTATATAAGCTATTAGCCGCAGATTGGCTGGATTAAGTGCCGATAATATGCCGTTAGGGTTAGAATTTGCCGTATCCATCATTGCTAAGATATTAAATGTAAATACTTTAGTACCGTCTGCTAAAGTTTCAGATGTACTAAAGTATAAACCGATCATTACAAGAAGAATAAACACCGAACCAAATAAAGTATAAAGGAAAAACTTAATTGCTGCATATTCTCTTCTTGGTCCGCCCCAGATACCGATTAAGAAGTACATAGGCAGAAGCATCAATTCCCAGAATACATAAAAGAGGAAGAAATCAAGGGCAACGAAGGTTCCCATCATACCAGTATCAAGCAGAAGAAACATTGCAAAGTATCCTTTTACGGATTTATCAATGTTCCAAGATGAGAGCGTTGCTATAAAAGTTATAATGGCTGTTAAAAGCACCATAGGTACACTCAATCCGTCAAGGCCGAGGTAATAATCAATTTTAATCTGGCCTATCCAGGAAAAACCAGTTATGTCAATCCATCTGAATTTTTCGATGAACTGGAAAGAGTTAGGGTCATTTATTCCGCCCATAGAATAGTCATACCAGCTAAGTATAAAACCTGCGGCAATAACCTGTATCCCTGTAATCAGCAAGGTTAAGCTCTTAATTAGCTTAGGCTGATTTTTAGGCAGGAACAAAATGATTATCATTCCCACAATTGGCAGGAATGTTATAAACGATAATATTGGGAAGTTTTGCATATTTACTGACCTATTAAATTTCCTCTTAATATAACCCCGCTATGAGCGGGTGGATTCTTAAAGTGACTTAAATACAAATAAAAGTATTACCAGCGAAAACACTACAAGGATAACGTATGTCTGTACTTTTCCTGTCTGGAATCTTCTGAAAATTAAACCTATAAAACCGCTCAGGTATGCCATAAAGTTGACAAAGCCGTCAACTACAACATTATCAAACCTGCCGCTGAACCTTGAAAACATACGCGTGGCTGATGCTGAAAGATTAACAAGCCCATCAACTATTGTAGCATCAAACCAGGCAAGAAAGCGGCTTAATAAAAGAGTTCCGCCGACAAAATACCCGTTGTATAATTCATCAAAGTACCATTTGTTGTATGAAAGATTGTATAGCGGCTTTATCTTCTCTGCAAGTTTATCAGGATCAAATTTCTTCCAATAATAGAATGCGAATGCCAAAAGGATTCCCATACCTGCTACAAATAATGAAAGGAACATTGCCGGGTAATGTGCAGAGTGCATTGCCTCAGTATATGTTTCCGAAAAAGTAATTTCATGATGAGCTGTTTCCCCATTTTCAGGTACTTCAATTACTTCATGTGCTTCTTCAGTTTTCATAAAATCATATCTGCTGGCCTGGGGAACTGATATTTCAGGCGCTTTAACCCACTTAGATAAAAACCATCCGGCATCTGCACTAATTGGATTAGGAGTAAACCATATGAATACCGATAAAGCTGCAAGTACTGTTAAAGGCATTGCCATTGCAAATGGAGATTCATGAGCATGATCATATTTATGCTGATCCCTCGGTTCACCATGGAACGTTAATATTACAAGCCTGAACATATAGAAAGCTGTAAGCGCAGCAACTAAAAATCCCACTGCAGGAAATATCCAGTTGCCTGTTAGTGAAGCAAATGCATAAGTGCCTGCAAGAATTCCATCTTTACTTAAAAATCCTGATGTAAGCGGAACACCTGAAAGAGCTAATGTGGCAATTAAAAATGTAGCATAAGTTAAAGGCAGTTTTTTTCTTAATCCGCCCATTTTAGTAATATCCTGCTCATGGTGCATAGCATGAATTACGGATCCTGAACCAAGGAACAGACAAGCTTTAAAGAATGCGTGTGTTATAAGATGGAAGAAAGCATATTGATAAGCTCCCACGCCGAGTGCCATAATCATATAGCCAAGCTGGCTTACGGTGGAGTATGCTAAAACTTTTTTAATATCATTTTGTGTAATTGCTATTGTGGCAGGTATAAATGCTGACAGCGCCCCGATTGTTGCTATAACCATTAAAGCATCACCGGTAAGCATTGTAAATATTCTTGCAACAAGATATACACCAGCTGCAACCATTGTAGCGGCATGTATCAGCGCACTTACAGGAGTCGGGCCTTCCATTGCATCGGGAAGCCACACATGCAGAGGGAACTGAGCTGATTTACCAACCGCACCGCAGAATAACAATATGCCTGTTACGGTCAGCCAGAAACCACTGTCTAACGGAAGCACCCCGTTTGCTATCTGGGTGAAAATTGAATCAAATGTAAATGTATCATATGTAAAGAATATAAGTAAGATGCCTAAAAACATTCCGATATCGCCAATCCTGTTAACAAGGAATGCTTTTTTGCCTGCATCTGAAGCGCTTTTTTTCTCAAACCAGAAGCCGATTAAAAGGTATGATGACAATCCTACTAATTCCCAGAAGATGTACATCATAAGGAAATTATGTGTGAACACAATACCTGTCATAGAAAATGTAAACAAACCAAGGTAACCGAAATACCTGTTATATCTTATATCACCCTTCATGTATGCAACTGAGAAGAAGTGAACCAGCATACTTATCAGGGCAACTGCAAACATCATTATTACGGCAATATTATCCAGCATTATACCAAGATCAATCTTAATGCTGCCAAGGTTTATCCATTCAAATTCTGATGTTATAGTCTGGTTGGGGTAATAAGACAGTTTTCCGAAAGCAAGAAGCACTGTTAACAGAAATACAATTGATATGACAATATTTTCAATTACATATGTGTATTTGATTTTCTTTCCGAAGAACATCGAAACAGAGAAACCAATAAGCGGAAAGAAAAGTATTACCAGTGCTATTTTTATCAGTAATGATTCAGTCATAATTCGAATTTCCGGATTAATCTTTAAGCGTATTTATCTCATCAACATTAACAGTTGAGAAGGTTTTATAAATATTAAGTACAATAGCCAGTGCAATGGCTGCCTCGGCGGCTGCAAGAACAATAACAAACAGAGCCATTAGCTGTCCTCTTAAACCAAACCCTCCGAATTTTGCAAAAGCTATAAAGTTTATGTTAGCTGCATTAAGAATTAATTCTATACCCATAAGCACCATTACGGCATTTCTGCGTGTAACAATTGCAAATATGCCTAAAGAAAAAAGTACAGAACTAATTATCAGGAAATGATCTAAACCTATGCTCATGCCTGCCTCCCGGGGGATTCTCTCCTGGCTAAACTTGCTGCACCTACAAGAGCTATCAGAAGCAGTATGCCAAGGAGTTCAAATACTATTACATATTCACTCATTAATAAAGCACCAAGACTAAATGTAGTTGCCGCCGGTATTTCGGTATTGGAGGTTTTCCATTCAGTGCCGGTTAAAGCTGATATTAAAAACCCTGCGAATAATGCTATTCCAATTGCGGATGGAAGTACCTGCCATGTTCCGGTTTTAATATCCACACTGGTGATACGGTTGGTTAACATTACTCCAAAAAGCAGCAGTATAAGTATTCCGCCTACATAAACTATTAGCTGAACTATAGCAACAAAATCAGCTCCCAGCAAAACATATATACCTGCTACACCAAAGAAAGTGAACAATAGGAAATATGCTGAATAGATTATGTTCCTGATTGTAACCACAAAAAATGCGGATATCAGAGTAATTGCAGCGAAGAGGTAAAATAATATACTATAAGTATCCATTAATAATTCCTGAATTTTAAATTCTTATTCGTAACTGGATTAATCCGATTAAGATTAAGATTGCGATTAAGAAGTACAGTTTTAAATAAACTTTTGCACCCATTATTTAAAAACCTCGCAGGTTTCAATAATATATCAGTTCCAGTCAATTCTGTAACTACAATGAATTTAAAACCTGCGAGGTTTAGATTATTCATTTTTACTCCCCTTATCAGAAGCCGGGTTTTGAGGA